>NZ_ANOH01000406.1 GCF_000346505.1 Aporhodopirellula sallentina SM41 | reverse complement strand
AGGCATCGGTTGGCTGTTTTCACGGCCGGGCGGTTGATGCTTGGACTCCAACGTCGTGGGGATGCCGGAACTGCGCTGCGCTTGGTCCGGCCTACGATGTCTCTCGCAAGAGCGAGAGTGCGATGGCCCGCGACGGACGGACACCAGACTGATTAATACTGCTCAATATTAGCAATCAAATCGTTTGCTTTCTCTCCTGATCCGCTGCGGGGCGATCATCTTCGGGGTCGGTGGAATACACGCTGACATGGACGCTCAAATCTCGCCGTGTGGAATGCTTTTATTCCACGTAACTCCACCTGCGGGGAATGACTCGGCACTGACCAAGGCAAATCGACGGGCCTTGTCGCTAGTCGCATTCTATGATTCGTTCGATTGATCATCGAGCCTGCCAGGCGGAATCGGCTCATTTGGTTCGTCACCAATGAAACCAAAACGACTATGCCCCTAGACGAGATATTTGAGATGACTTCCGCGACTTCCGCCGCCTCCGTATCGAGGACTGCAAATGAAAACCCATCGGCACCCGGTTCCACTGACGACTCGGATTTCGACAGCAACGAAAAGCTGACCACACTCATTCAAGACCTAGCCCGTGCTGTCGGCGTTGCTATCGACGAGATCGATACGATCAATGCTCGTACCAAACTGCTGTCGCTGAACGCCCGAATTGAAGCATCGCGGGCTGGCGCACATGGTGCTGCGTTCGGAGTTGTCGCGCAGGAGATTCAAACACTCTCGCAGAAGACGGGAGCAGTGGCGGATGAGATGGCGAGCATCACCAAGTCGCGCGTAGATCAATTGATGCAGATCATCGAAACCAACATTCGTGGAGTACGTCTCTCTGACCTCGCTCTGAACTGCGTTGATTTGATTGACCGAAACCTATACGAGCGAACGTGCGACGTCCGGTGGTGGGCCACCGACAGTAGTGTGGTAAACGCATTGTCCGAGCCAACGAAAGAAAGTCTTGAATACGCTGCCCAGCGACTCGGTGTCATTCTCGACGCGTATACCGTGTACTACGATCTCGTCATCTGCAATCGAGACGGGATCGTTGTCGCAAATGGACGCAAATCCCAATTTGATTCCGTTGGCTGTAACGTCTCCAATTCGGATTGGTATTCACAAGCGATGGACCATTCCACGGGCAACGAATTCGGGTTCGAATCAGCGAACGCGTCCGAGCTCGCTGATCGACAACATTCGCTGGTCTATTCATGTTCGGTTCGGGAACAGGGAATCGCGACGATGCCGACAGTGGGAGTGCTCGGTGCCGTCTTCAACTGGGACGGACTCGCGAAGCCCATTCTCGATGACTTGCCCATAGCGGAATGCGAACAGAACAAGACCGTCGCATACATTCTCGATCCGGATGGCAATGTTCTGGCTTACCGGTCAGGAACCGAGCCACTGTCGGGAACACTTCCTTGCTGGGAAACCATCAGATCCGAGAGTAAAGGATTCTTTATCGATCAGTATCGAGGCAAAAAGTATTGCATCGGGCATGCGAAAGCACCTGGCTTCGAAACCTACTCTACCGACTGGATCGCAGTTGTCATGCAGGAAATGTAACGCATCGCGGACAGCAAAAAAGGGAACAACCAACACAAAGAGTGATCCCGTCGTGGACCTTGCCAAAGCTGCTGATTGCCCCAGGTCTTTCACCATCCCGAAAGAATTCCGACGATGAGCCGCAGGTTGAGCGCAGCGACACCCACGCAAAGGTCTTAACTGCCGTCGCCCAAAAAGTATTCGTTCAAGAACGATTGTCGCTCGGCTTCCGGGGTTTTGGCGAACTCGACCATCGCGTACAGACGCTGTTGATCGCGACGCATCTTCTCGTTTAAGGCAGCTTCGCCGAACAAGTCTCGTGGCAGATCACTGACGACTTGAAAACACTCCGGTGGTCTCGGCCCGGCGATCACGCCGTGGCGGTCGAGCATCGCGATCGCGGTTTCGAGACGGTGGTCATGGGGGCTGACCCGTTGCAATTGTTGGTTCAGCCAGTCCAGCCCGAACGCGTCGCAGCGGTCCGCGTGCTGCGTTAACGCGTGCATCAGCCGGTCGTAAAATCCCGCGTCTGGGTTGGCCCATTCGATGAACTGCATTTGCGTCATCAGGTCGGCTTGGTCGTACAACCAAACACATCGGCTCGGTTCTCCGTCGCGACCGGCGCGGCCAATTTCCTGGTAGTACGATTCGATCGATCCCGGTGTCTCGGCATGCACGATCAGCCGAATGTCTTCCTTGTCGACTCCCATGCCGAACGCGGGCGTCGCGAGCACCGTGTCGACTTCACCGCTCATGAACGCGTCCTGCATCGAGCGACGCTGGGTTCGTGAAAGATCACCGTGATAACAAACGTGATCGAACCCGTCGCGGCGCAGTTTGTCGGCGAACCGTTCGAGCGTTTTGATCAACGAGAAATAGACAATCGTGCCTCCGGGACGGTCACCGTTCTCGCCCCAGATATCTGGATCGCGAAGGGCATCGACGATGTGCTCGTTTTTTTGATCTTCATCGACAACCGATTCGACCTTCATCGTCAAGTTCGGCCGATCGATCCCTTCGTGGAACAGGCGAATGTCTTCGCGAGCGATACCCATTTGTCGATAGATGTCGGCGCGACATTCCGCGGTCGCGGTCGCCGTCAGGGCAATCGTGGTCGGATTGCCTAGCAACTCACGGATCTCAGCGATGCGGCTGTAATCGGGCCGGAAATCGTGTCCCCACTGACTGACACAGTGTGCCTCATCGATCGCGAGCAGTTGAATGTTGCGATGAGCGATCGTTTCCAAGAACTCTTCTTTGCGAAACCGTTCCGGTGTCACGTAAAGCAACCGGTACTTGCCTTCGGCGACCTCCTCTTGCCGCTGCAAACGGGCGTTCCGGTCGAGCGATGAATTGATCAGGGTTGCGTCGATGTCGCGAGCCTGCAACGCGTCGACTTGGTCCTGCATCAACGCCACCAACGGAGACAAAACGAGCGTCAAGTTCCCGTCACCCGGCGTTGCCGCGAGCGCAGGAATTTGAAAACACAACGACTTCCCCCGCCCGGTCGGCATCACCACCATCGCATGCCTACCCGCCATGACATGCTCGATCACCTCCGCCTGTTGCGGACGAAAGGAATCGTAGCCGAAGTACTCTTTGAGAAGTTCGTTCATGCGGAATGCAGCGTCAGGCAGCGAGACAGTTCAATCGATGTATCGCCGCGAACGCTTCGATTAAGTACAGCCTAGATGCGGAAGAATCGACGGGCGTTGGCGGTGGTGCTTTCGGCGAGGCTTTCGGGGGAGACCTTGCGGACTTCGGCGAGACAGCGCAGGGTGTGTCCGACGCGGGCCGGTTCGTTAGGGCGTCGACCGCGGAGAGGTTCAGGGGATAGGTACGGGGAATCGGTCTCAACGAGCAAGCGATCTTCAGGGACCATCGCGGCGACCTCACGCAGATCCGTGCTTTTTTTGAACGTGACCATGCCGGCAAAGCTGATCATGCAGCCGAGATCGAGGCACGCGCGGGCTTCGTCGAGGTTGCCGGTGAACGAGTGCATCACGGTTGGTGGAAGGCTCGACTGCGATCGCAATTGTTCAATGATCAGCGAACAGCTTTCTCGCATGTGGATCACCACCGGCAACGAACGCTCGACGGCAAAGTCGAGATGTTGTTGAAAGAACTCGTGCTGCATCTTGATCGGCGTATCGTCCCAGTAACAATCCAGCCCCGTTTCACCTATGCCGACGACGCCAGGTTGCTCGGCGAGTTCTTGGATCACCTCGAAATCATTCTCCGCAGCTTCAGCTGCCGAGTTCGGTTGGATGCCGACGACGGCGTGCAGGTAACCCGGATGAGTTTTCGCCAACTCACAAGCCCGCCGACTCGTTTCGACATCGATCCCGATCACCGCGATCCCTCCCACGCCAGCTTCCTTTGCCCGCGCGATAACTTCGTCAACCGAGGAATCAAACGTGTCCGTATTGAGGTGTGCGTGCGTGTCGAACAGATTTAACAAAACAATCACTTTCGATCAGTAGGACGTCGTGGGACAGGAGGGGCGTATGAAATGCCCCAACACCGTGTTTTAGGACAAGGAGCATGTTCTAGCCCAAAGAACTGGTATTAACACGGCTAGCCGGCACGGGATCAGCTAGTGGTCTGTCAACATCGAAACCGAGGGTGGTGGACGAGGTCGCGAGTCCTTTTGAGCGGGTGAAAAGCGGAGGCTCGCAAACTCGTCCAATACCACAGCCCCTCATTTTGGGCGTTGACTGACCACAAGCCGACGACCGCGCAGAGGGCAAATGTCGCCACAAGATAGCAACGCTAGGAAGGTTGTAAATCTGAGACACGCTTTAGCGTCTCAAGCGGGAGGATTTCTTGCGGCATCCACTACGGGGTTACCGGCAAATCAAGTGCGGCGGAAAAGTAGCGACTGCCACCTAGATCAAGTGAAACTCACGTAGAAAGTTTTTCTTGCAGCGGATGAACTTCCTGTGTTCTTGATGGTTAAGTGGTCGGCGTTTTTCGGCGAAGGCTTGCGCGATGACTCCCCAATTGCCGTTTCTCGCAAACAAGACGACATAGTCGATCGGTGACGGTGTCCAGCAATTGATAATTTCTTGGTTCTTGCCTTTGCTGAAAAACGATTTGATTTGGATGCGATGAAAATTCGGTCCGTCTGAAATCAATAAATCGGTTTTGTGGCCGTGGTCCAACATGGGAGAGAAGACTTGCCAGCCGTCTTGCAGAAGCCAACTTGCGATCAAGCTTTCAAACGACACATTCTTCATTGTTTGATGCGTTCCGCTTTGCGTCTTTGTCGTTCGTCGTGGCAAGGTTGCGTTATACCTGCGGTTGATAGGCCCGATTCATGTGATACGGCGGGGACTGCGATTCGATTGGGAGAATGCTCGCACCGTTCCGCTAAAGGTATTTAGCCCTTGGGCGATCGGGTTGGATGTAACGACTCAGGCTGCGTCACGCGTGGCGCGGAATATCGACGGGATTTTGTGCGTTGTAGGATTTGAATCGGTCGTAGATGCCCAACGGCGGGAGCTACGAATCGGTTGTGGGGGGGCGAAGCAAGGCCGTATCGGTGAGTAGCAGCGGGGCGTCATGGCTGTGAATTGGTAGCGGCTGTGCATTGATATGATGGGTGGCTCGCTAGAAGACTGGGTTTCTTCGCAACCGATCACCCTCGACAGTCGCGTGTGTCAACGCACGGCAGCAGCGATTCGCCACAATCCCAGTGCAGTCACGCATGAGATGATCGCCCATGCCGCGTAGACGCCCCACGGGGACATCGCCAATGGCGAATTGGCAGTGCATTTCTTGACCACAATCAACATCAAAGTCGCGACGATCGGCAATAGCATCCCGTTGGCGACTTGGGCGACGATGATGGTAGCCGCCGGGCTTCCGTGCAGAACTGTTGCCGCTATCACTCCGACGGCGATGACCGAAATTGCAACCGCGCGAAACATTTTGCTGGCCGGATGCGCCGGCCAACCCATGCATCCACACACCGCATACGCGGTCGCGACTGGCGCGGTCACAGCGCTGGTGAGGCCCGCGCAGAACATGCCAATCGCGAACGCTTGACTGCTCAGCGACCCCAGCGCCGGACGCAATCCGACGGCGATTTGGTCGGGCGTGGTCCACTCGATCTGTTGGTCAAAGAACGCTCCGCAGGCGGTCAACAAAATCGCGCCGGTCACGAGTCCACCGAGTGTGATCGACACCGTGGTGTCAAATCGGGCTTGCTTGATCGCCAGCTCTGGCGGGACGTCTTTCCATGTCGAGGCGGATCGACTCGCGTGCAAGAACAGGTTGTAGGGAACGATCGTGGTACCGATCATCGCCAGGACCAACGTGAGGTTGTCAGGCGTGATTCTCGGCACGAAACCCGCGGCGACTCGATCGAGCGACGGCATGCCTTTGATCGCGGTCACCATGAACGCTGCACTGAGGAATCCGACCAGCGACACGAGCACCGTTTGCAACAACCGGTCGCGACCAGCCCCAATCACCACGATCGTGAAAACGCCAATCGCGAGCGTCCAGAGTTGTCGCGAACCGCCCAAAAGTGCGGACACGCCCACGACGGCCCCGGTCAAGTTGCCGGTTTGATACGCGGCGTTTCCTAACCCGATTGCAACGATCACCAACGCCAACATCGGACGCAGCCATCGAGACCCTCGCAGCGTGTCGCGGATCGATTCGCTGAGGCCTGTCCCGGTCAGGATGCCGAGCCGAGCGGCGAGCGATTGCAGTATGATCGTACCCGCGACCGCGAACAGAACCGTCCACAATAATTCGCACCCGAAGAGAGTGCCCGCGCGACTCGCCGTGACCACGGTTCCGGGGCCGATGAATGCAGCGGTGACTAACAGTCCAGGACCGATCCGAAACCGGTGCGACGGTCGAGCGACCGATTCGACGTCACTCATCACGCTCGCCATCGGATTGCGTGAGGGCGTACAATGCGAATGTGGCCAACCAATGATCGCCCTCATAGTGGCCGCTGTTGACGTATGCCAAACCAGCACTCAAATGATCGGACGCACTTTGCATAAGCGAGTCTCGATGGGGATGGTCATCGGGCAGCGACATCGCGATCGCTCGCATGCACCAGGCTCGGCTGAGGTTCAGTCCGGCCAAGTGGACCAGTTTTCCATCGGACAGGTCACTCACCGCGACCGGTTCGATCGTTCCGTCGCGCAGTCGCTCGTCGAGATTCGGAATGAACTTTTCAAACCAATCCGCGAAATCGTTCGAGTTCGAAACCCGACGCATTAAGTCGGCTTCGTTCCATCCGGATGAGAAGAAGTCGTGGCCGGACGGTTCGTATTGGACCGGATAGTCGATGTCGGTTTGGTAGTAAGCTTTGGCACGATCGATCACGAGCAGTTCGAGATCGGGGAGTTTCATCACGCGGGCGTAGTCGAGAATCTGTCCGAGAGCGAAACCGGTATCGGTGTGCTGTCCGGTGCGAATCGGAAAGGTCAGCAGCGGTAGGTAGTCGCGAATCCGTTCGACAAACAAGTTTTCCAACGGCCGTAGGTTTTCACGCCATCGCCGGGCGTCGGTGTCGTCCCAGTCGTCGAGTTCCATCGCCAGTCGCAAGTACCACGACCAACCATACATGCGTTCGAAGCTCTTGTGCTGGTCGCGACCGAAGAACGCGGTTTCCTGTTCAATGTTCTCCCGCGTTAGGTGGGCCGACAGCACGTCACGGATCTTGGGGGCTGCGTCGAGATCCGGATGGGTGCGGAGCAGTCGAGCCAGCACCCAATGCCCATGCACGCTGCTGTGCCAATCGAAGCAGCCATAGAACGCGGGGAAGTTTTCTTTGGGCGTCTTGAGCTGATCGGCATCGGTGTAGACCAACGACAGCTTGTTGGGGAACTGCGTGTCGACGCCGTCGAGCACGAGCTCTGACCACTGGTGGGCGGTTGCCTCGTCGAGTCGCCCGAACGCAGGTTGGGTTGGCGGTGAATCGTTGGATTGACCGAACGAGAGGTTCGGTTGCCCCATGAACGCAAAAAGTGACAACAAACAGATTTGAGTGAGGCGAAGTCGTGTCATGGAAGTCCCGGTCAGCGCGGATGAGGTGCGAATTTCACCCGTCGATTATACGAGCCGAAACGCCGACGCGGTCCGATCAGCAAACGAATGCAGTTTTGCGGAGTGGTGACCGTTGTTGGGGATGGTTTACGGTCGAAAGGTGCCGTGAGCCGAAGTGCGTGAGCACTCGGGTTTTTGGGGGTGGTTGGGATGGTGAGTTGGCCGGCGTTTCCACCCGAGGCCTTACGGCCAGTTCGGCTCACGTAGCTCGGTCTTTCC
>NZ_ANOH01000405.1 GCF_000346505.1 Aporhodopirellula sallentina SM41 | reverse complement strand
ATCGGGGGAAAGTCGGTTCGTTTCCAAACCAGGATTCCGTCCATTGTGTAGCAGTACAAACCACGCGAGCCGAACGAGGCATAAACGTGTTCACCGTCTGTGACCGGAGATGCGGATGCGAACCCGTTGGTGTTGTGCGTTCCCTGGTGTGGAGTGGCTTCCGTCGCGACACGTCGCCATCGCTGTCTGCCCGTCTCGCGATCGATGCAGAGCAACACGAATTGATGTTTTGCGATATCGCCGCCGGAAAGAGGAACCGCTGAGACAACGAACACGCTGTCGTCCCAAACAACGGGGGAACCCGATCCACGGCCCTCGATCGGGACCTTCCATTTCAAATTGGTGGAGTCATTGAATCGGATAGGAGGATCGGCATCGGGGGCGACTGCGTTTCCGTCGGGACCACGCCAGTGTGCCCAGTGATCCGCGTGAGCGAATGAACCCGAACACGCGATGGCAAAAAGGGTCGCGCAGCGAAGCGCGCCGAAGATCGTTGGATATGTCATGAGACCGGGACGAGCGAGCGAAGAGATTAGAAGAGAAGCGAGTCGCCAATGACCGGCGACAGTACTCCAGTTAACAAGAAGCCTGCCCGGTTGGTCAATCGCACCACGTCACATTCTGAAAACACTTTCGTGGACCCGCGACGTGTGCGATCGGCGGTAGGCTGCTCGATATCACAGCTCTCCGGTTCCCAAAGGCACCGCAAAACGGTGCCTTCGATTTCGGCTGTGACCTTAGAACGTCAGCCCGAGGAACTCGTCGAGGTCGTCGTCCGAGTCGTCATCGCCTGCAAAGTACGAATCAACCGCGTCGTTCCATGCCGGGGCGTTTGCCGGCAAAGTGTCCGCGGCGGTTGACTCACCTTCACCGCCGAATGTGTCGAGTCGGTTCAACTCATTGATCACCTGCAAGGCATCCACCGCGGTTAGCTTGGTATCGCCGTTGACGTCAATGAAGTAATCACCGGCCGTTGCCTGGATCCTGACTCGCGATCCCGCTTCTGCTTCGGTCACACCGGAGTTGAGTTGATTGATGATGATCAGAGCATCGAGGGAAGTTACGTTCCCATCGCCGTTGACATCGTAGGCGTTCACGTCGTTGGTCAGAGTGTCGACTTCAATCTCAACGTCTTCACCGACCGGCGGATCAAAATTGCCGAAGATCGGTAACGCGAACTCATCTCCCCACTGGGTCGACAAATCATTGCCCAGCGGCGCGGGGCTGTACGACGCGAAGTTCGTGTTGATGTCCGCACCGGTGGCGTCGGAAACCCAGAAGAAGAATTCGCCTTGTTCTTCAGGCAACACACCCTGACGCCCCTTCACCCAGATACCGATGTCATCGATCCCGTCGAGGTTCAGGTCACCGGCGACCGGTTTGTCGGTGAAGCCGCTGAGGCCTGCAAAGCGTCCGAAGTCATCGGTCAACGCGAGATCCATGTCGGCGACGCCGTCGCGGTTGGAATCGATGATGAGGGTGTTGGTGTCGTTTACGTAGACAGCCAAGTCATCTTCTGCAGGCGTTCCCGGGGTGCCTTCTAAACCGACGTTGACGAAGTTTCCGACCAACGGGATGCCGTTGTAGTTGGCGGGGATGATCTCGCCGAGATCGATGGTGTTGTTACCGTTGGTGTCGAGATACCAGTTTTGGCCGTCGAACAAACCGATCTCATCGCTCGGGCGTCGCCCGGCGGCAATGTCGGCGAGATCCGTTGCGCTGGTGAAGAAGTTACCGGCGACCGGTGCGGCGTTGACTTGATAGGCACTCACGGAGGCATCGTCACCCACGCCGTCGTCATCGGTGTCGATCAGGAAACTGTAGGCACCGTTGAACCAACCGTACGCACCGAGTTTGTCGAATCCGGATGCCGCCGCGCCACCACCGGGGCCAAAGTTGCCGGCAAACAGTCCGTCACTGATTCGGCCGAACTGATAAACGAAGTCACGGTTTGTTGCGTCATTGTCCTGGCCTTCCGGATCCCAGACTTGGTTGCCATTGATGTCGACGTAGACGAGTCCTTGGCTCCACGTACCGACTTCTGGACGGCTGTCGACGGTGAATCTCGCGACAAAGTCACCGCCCGGGATCCCGTCGCCGCTGGCGAGATTCAGTCCGCCCAGCGGACGGTCCGAATCGCTCTCGCCATCGAGTGCGTTGCCTGCCGGATCGATCAATGTGTCTTTGATCGTCAACGTGAACCGATCGTCCGGTAGAGGTTCGGCGAAGGTCAACACAATGTTTCCGGTCGCTTCGCTGCCGACGACCGCCGCGTCAGCAGTGAATGCGATGTTTGCGATTGGCATGATTCCCGAGTGGTCACCGATGACCGAAATCGTGGATCCGTTGAACACATTCGACAACGCGTCGTAAGGGAATTTACCGATGCGTTCGACGAAATCCTCGATCGCAATGGTTAGCGAATTGACCGCAGGTGTCGGCCCTTGATCGACGTTGTCAGGTTTTAACGTGAAAAGGTCATAGTCGACGTCGGTGATGGTAACGTCGGTGACCCGTGGTCCCTGAGTGTCGAGGAAGATCTCGATTTGCTGCGCGTTGTCATCAATGCCATCAGCGGTCGTGTTCAGGTTGCCGGCCAAGTCTTCGGCGGTGACGAACACTTCTCGCAGCCCATCGACGTTGCCAAAGAATGTGGTGTCGTTGAGGTCGAAGAGGAATTCGTTTCGCCAGGTTCCTTGCGGGTACGCGTCGTCTCCGTCAAACGGTGTGGCGACGGTCGTGACCGTCTCGGTACCTGGGTCGACGGTGTCGTTGTCGGTAGGATCCACAAACAGATAAACGATCGCGTTGGCTTCTGCCGTACCGGCAAATACAGGTCGCGTGTCGTTGGTGATCAGATCATTCAGTGTCGCGGGGATGAACGAGTCTCCGCTGTCGTTATCAACCACTCGTCGAATTTGGACCGGCGGAGCGATCGTGTCGATCTCAACATCGAGCAGGAAGTCTTCGCTGATGTTACCGGCTCGGTCTTCCACTTCGAGTTTTAAGTTGTGGATGCCGTCGGCGAGCAGCGGAAGCGTTTCGGTGATAAACGTGTTCGCGGTAAACATTGCCTCGAAACCGAGCAGCGACGTATTCGCGTCTTCACCCGCGTCGGTCGATGAGTCATACAGAAGCACCTCTGCCGATGATTCCAACCGATCATAGATGCGGAATTTAAAGTTGTCTTGGAACAGGACTTGGTGGAGGTCGACATTCTCATCGTGGGAAGTCATTGTGACCGTCGGTGTGTTGTCGTTGGTCACGTTGTCGTCGTTGTTGCGTCCCGAATCGCTCGCTTCGACCAAATCGAGGAACGCGGTGTTCGGTTGGATCGTGTCAACTTCCAAGCGGATGGTGTCCGACGTGGCAAAGTTGCCGCCCCAATCTTCGATCAACGCGTACACGTCGTAGACACCGTCGACGAGTGGTTCGGCGGTGATCTCCCACATGCCCAAACCGTCGTCGTCGGTGGCGCCGGGGATCTGTGCTTCGACGTCGGTGTAGTCGGAACCGACGACTCCGGTGCCGATGATCAGAAGGTCGCCGAACGCCACACCTGCCGTGTTGACTTTCTGTGCAAACAGCGTGATGTCATTCATCACGTCGCCGCGACCCTGGAACGCGATCTCTTGGATGTTGGTGACGTTATCGTCGTCGTACATCCCCGAGTCGCTCGACGAAATGATGTCGATCGTGGTGTCCGGGTCGACCGTGTCAATCTCAACCGTCAACAGGAAGTCAGGGCTGATGTTGCCCGCCCGATCCTCGACTTCGAGTTTGAAGTTGTGCACGCCATCAGGGAACGGAGTTCCCGCAGGGGTGTTGAGGTCTTGGCTGACCGTGCGAATGATCTGGCCGAGATTGGTGAGCCCTGCAAATTCAGCGAACGAATCGTAGACGAGCACTTCACCGGTGCCCGAACCCGGGCCAGCCGGATCGCCTGTCCGCCAGTACAAACGGTACTGAATGTCATTCGGCGGCGGGTTGTCTTGGCCATCACGCGTGTCGTTGCCGATCATCTCGAAATCGAGCAAGCCCGATCCGGTAATGTTGTCGGTGATACTGTGCCCGTCGTCGTTGAGTAGATCGAGGTACGGTGTGTTGGGGACGGCCGAGTCGATCACGACTTCGAGAGCCACGCTGGTCGCGCTGACGTTGCCAGAAAGGTCTTCGAGTTCGACGGTCAGGCTGTGCGTTCCGTCATCGAGCGGTTCGGTTGTGATCTCCCAGTCGCCTTGGCTCGTGGCGACACCTTGGCCGACGAGTTCCCCATCGGAGAAGACGCGAACGATCGAGTTGGGTTCGATGCCGGTACCACCGAGGGCGATCGCTTGAATGCGGGTGACGTTGTCGTCGTCGAAGACACCGGTGTCGGCAACCGACAAGAGGTCCGGCGCGGCGGGAGCGACCGGTGCGGTGCGATCGATTTCAACGATCAACTCTTCGCTTTGCAGACTTCGGTTGCCTGCCGTGTCGGTTGTCTCCACGCTCAGGAGGTGAGTGCCTTCGCCGAGTGTCAATGTGCGGTTGGTGACGCCGCCCGCGGCGCTAACGAATGTGTCAATGACATTGTTGCCGTCTTTGATCACGACCGTGAGCGGGAAGGTGGCCTCACCTTCGTCGACGGTGACCGTGAACGGGACATCGTTGGGAGCGTTGGTGACGTTGTCGTCGCTGCTCGATCCGCTATCGCTGGCCGTTGGTAAATCGAGAGTCGGTCGCTGCGGTTGTTGTGTGTCTACGGTGACGGGGAGTGCGACGCTCAGGGCGGACACGTTCCCTGCGGCGTCTTCTTGTTCGACGGTGATTTGATGCACACCGTCGATCAAAGGCTCGGTTGTGATTTCCCACCCACCGACCGGTGAGGCAACTCCTTGACCGATCAGTTCACCGTTGCTGAACACTCGGACTTTCGCGTTGCCTTCGATGTTGTCGCCGGTGATGTTCAACGATTGTATGTTGGTGATGTCGTCATTGTTGACGGTGCCTGAATCAGCGACCGCGGCCAAGTTAATATTGGTCGGTGCTGCTGCCGCGGTGGCGTCGATGACTACCTGCAGAGGCGAACTGACAGCGGCACGACCGACAGCGGCGGTATCGGCATCATCTTCGATACGTACCCACGCGGTGACCTGATATTGGCCATCGGCGAGAGCGGCCGGGACGGTTGCCGACCACAGTGTGCTGGTGGTTGGGCCTGTGTTTCCGCCGACGAGGTCAGCGTCGATCGTTGCGACAGTCGTGCCCGCCGCGTCGACGAACGCGACCGTTACATCGGCCCCTGGGGTTCCGCCGCCTTGATCGATCGCGATGCCTTTGGCGGCGAAGTCATTGAGGTCAGCGATGACGTGGATGGTTGGCGTGTTGTCGGTCGTCACCTCGTCATGGTCAGCCGATCCGCTGTCGCTCGCAACGATCAAGTCGGGGAGTTCAGGAACCGGTGCGGCGAAGTTCTCGATTTCGAGCGAGTACGTGTTGGCATTGCAGACCGCAGGATCTGCGTCCGGGACTGCGGAAATTTCGAGGTAGTAGACTTCTTGACTGACAACCGGGATCACGATTTGTTCGTTGTCGGTCAGGGTGTCTTCCGTCGCGATCACGTTGCCCACGCTATCTCGAACGCTCAGTTGCAAGTCGCCGAGTTCGTGATTGAAGATTGCATTGATGACGGCCAAGCCCGTCGAATGCGCGGTGAAGCGGAAAACATCGATGTCTTCGTCGCTATGGATGCTCAGGTCCGATTCGGTGATCTCGGTTTCGGAGCCCAGTGCGTAGGATTGGTCGATGTCGCTGCCCGGATCGAACAGATCGTTGATCTCATACCGGTCTTGCCAGACGACGTGTTCGAAATCAACGAAGGTGCCATTGGTTGGACCGGAGGGCGACGGGATGGCCGCCGCGGCGACAAAGACACCGGACGTCGCATTGCGTTGAGGTGTCGTCAAAAGGGGCGACGTGAAGACCAGTTGATCTCCGTTCGGATCACCCCCGGCACTTGTTGGAGTGTTGCCGTTGAGGAAAACCGTATCGGCGTCGCTCTCGTGGAAGATGACTTTGTCCAAGCCTGATCCGGCGAGCACGTTGAGTGTTTCGACTTCGTCATACTCGATCGAGACGTCTGGCGAGCCGCCACCGGTTTCGATGCGAGTCACCGCATTTGCGTCGATGAAGTAGCTGTTGTTATCGGTGTCGTCTTCGTCGTTGATTGTTAGCGCGTCGGTGCCTGTGCCGCCGAAGACGCGAACCGATCCAAGGATTCCGTCGAGCGTGTTCGGATCCGATCCGTCAATGGCAATCGCATCGTCTCCGAGGCCTGCAAACACATCCGTGAAACTGTCTGCCGCGGTGGCGTTGACATTGATCGCGTCCGGGGCATCACCGCCCTGCACTTCAATGACGGCACCGCCGCCACCGCTTCCATCAACGATCAGCATGTCACTATTGACGCCGCCCGCAAGACTCACCCCAGACCCATCGCCGCTGGAGACCAGGGTGATGGAATCCATGTCTGATTCGCCGTCGGTAACCGTCACACTACCGGCACCCGTGGTTGCGATGTTGATCGAATCGTTCCCGGTGCCGGCATTGATGATCGTGAAAGAGTTGTCGCCCGTCGTGGTCACATCAATGTCGTCACCGCCACCGAAGTCAGCAATGTCGGTGAGGACCGAATCAGTTGTGTCGAGTACGTTGATGTCATCCGCGCCACTGCCGGTGTTGATGAACAGCGTTTCGATCGTACCGTACGTGATCAGTCCGGCGCCCGTGCGAGTAAACGTGCCATCGTCGATGTCCCAAACACTTGCGTCGGCATCCCCGGCGTCGTCCACAATCAGTACGTCACCGCTCGGCCCCGAGTACGCCACGACGTTGCCGTCGGCGGTAACGGATCCGCTGCTTACGGGGGCCGCGTTGTTGTCTTCACCGGCAATGACCACGTTGCCCAAAATTGGATCCAGCGAACTTGCGGGCGACCCAACACTGATGACGTCGTTGCCCGCTCCGCCGGTAATCGTTGCTGTCACCGTCGTCGGCACCGCTTCAATGATGATCAGGTCATCGAACAAGTCGGTGCCAGCCGTGTTGTCACCATGGAGCGCGACGCTCGTAAGAGCCGCACCAGGTCCCGCCCCATCGGGATCCGCATCATCGAGAGATGCGAGCGTGATCGTTTCCGATCCATCACCACCTCGCAGAGTCAGATTGGCAAAACCGCTAAAGGTGGTCGTCTCGAATCCGCCGTTCCCGGTGATTTGATTGACGCCATCACCCGCAGGTGCCAGATCGGACAAGGTGAGCGTCGTGGTCGCGGGCGTTCCCGTGGCATCCACGGTCAGTGATCCGCCCGCCCCGATCAGCCCGATGGGCGCGAGGCCTTCGAACGACATCGTAAAGGCGCCCGAGACATTGACCACGCCACTGTTGGCAGTGTCTACGCCATCGGAGAAATAAGCGACATCCTGCGCCGTTGTGAAGTTCGCGATGACGGAATCATTCTGGCCACCCCCGTCGAAGTGAATGCCGACATTGGCAGGACCGAGACCGCTCGTTAAGAACGGACCGTTGGTGTGAGCCCCCGTCGCAGTCCCTGTCAGGCTCGGTAATCCTCCCGCCGTTTCATTAACCACGAGCACGTCGTCGCCGCCCAGGCCTTGGAAGCTCAACGCCGTGGTGTTGAGTGTGAAAGACAACCCGTCGAGGGTCATGGACAGTTCATCGTCGGTGCCGCTGCCGGTTACTTCGAGAACATTGCTGCCCGCGTCGCCCACGATTTCTGTTTGGCCCGCGTTCTGAATGTCGAGTTCTTCGACGTTGACGTAGGTGATCGGATTGTTTCCCGCAACCGTCACGGTGGTCGAAGTAATTGTGACGTCAGCGCCGCCAGCATCGATGCGCAACACGTCCGCGACGTTTCCGATTCCACCGTCGACGGTCACGTTCAACGTCGAGCTTGGAGTGACGGTGATGTCGTCGTTACCGTCGAGGCCATTGAGTTCCACATTTTCGATCGTTGCCCCTTCGATAAAGAAGGCAGAAGGGGCGGTCCGCTGCAGATTGAAATCGGCACCGACCAGCGAACCGTCACCCGCTCCGGGGCTCAGGATCAACACATCGTCCGCGCCATCGGCACCGTTGAATCGAAACGTGTCCTCGTCCTGGCCACCGGTGTTGTCATCGGGCCCGTCGCCGTTGTTCCAGATGAAGAGGTCGTCGCCCGCATCCCCAAATTGAATGTCTGCCCCCAATCCGCCGATGATGATGTCCGCATCATCACCGCCATTGATTGTGTCGACCGCCGACGAGCCGATCAGCAGGTCGCTCCCACCGTTGCCCTGAATCGTAAGTCCATCGGTGTTCGAAGTTGCGTCCACAAGATCGCCCAACGCACCGCCGTTGATGGTGGTGGTTGCGGAATACGCGGGGTCCAATGCCTCGACAAAAATTACATCCCCTTGATCGCCCAGACTCACCGTCAGAGAAACCGTCGGGTTGGGGATCACGGTGTCTTCAAAAGTGGCGCCGTTGTCGATGATTTCAATCTCGCCCGCGTTGGCACTGTTCCGCAACGTTGCGTTGTTGCTCAGTCCCACAGGTAGATTCAAGATTGTGTTGGCCGCGTTGCCCGCGTTGATCGGTTCCAGCCCGGTGTAAGTGATCACGCTGCCATCGACGACGACGTTGCCGTTTTTACCCGTTGCACCGACGTCGGTGTAGTTGAGTTCTTGATCGGTGAAACTACCCAGGATCGTCAGAGTGTCGCCTTCGCCCTCACCCTGCATTCCGCCGTTGAAGACGATACCGCCGGATGGGATGGGATTGCCGCCTCGAAAGTCAACGATCAATTCATCGTCTTCGGCTGATCCCTCAAAAACGAAGGATTCAAAACCACTGAGCAAGACTACCTGCGGGTCGCCCTGATCGTCGGTGTATTCGATTTGTGTTTGAGTTCCGTCTTGGCTCAACGTGGTCGACGATCCTGGCGCCGTGGTGAACGTTAGCACGTCGCCGGCGAGCATTTGCCGGTGCTCCAGTGACTCATGTCGCAACAAACGCTGCATCCATTGTCGCTTGCGTGCCCGCTCGTTGTCCTTGTTAACGTGACGTCGGCTTGTGCGACGTGAGGACTGTTGGTCAGAACGGGCGCGTTTAAAAAAGACCACGAGAGGAACTCCTGAATTGCCTGGCTGCGAATCAATGCGGATGAGTGTCAGCGGCGAGTTTCTGCGGCCAACCCGATCGAATTCGTCCGAGCCGATCAGTGGTCATGGTTCGAGAAACGATGCCGGAGAAAAGGCGACGTGGGGAGTCCCCCCAACCGTTTGTGATCCGTCTTCCAGGATGGGGGCCCTGCATCGTCTTTTCAGTAGAATCACGACGCGCGTTCAAAGCAATGAAAAATGCAAATGCAAAATGGACAAATTAGCGAATATTTGCGGTTGCCTCGAAATCTCAGCAGGCCTGTGGTTTTAGACGCCTAAGAATGTCCCGTTCGGACGAATCGCGATACGCGTCCGACCGTCGCATGGTGATCTACCACTAACCAATGCGGCATTCGCTACCTTAGAACCGCACTGCAGGTTGCCTATTTTGCCTGTTTTCGCGATTGGGTGGCGTTTGGACTTCGGTTTTGCGACGGGGATGGTCGACCGAAGTCTCGATCAAGAGAGGCTTTACGCGAGTGTGGCGGCAGAGTCCGAGTAGGTCATGCTCCGCACGACTACCAGTTCTCGGTCTTGGAAAGATGAGCCCTGTGAGCCGAATGGCCTCGGGTGGGAAGGGGCGAGCGTTGTTGAGGCCCCACCCGCTCACAACCCGAGTGCTCACGCACTTCGGCTCACGGGCGACAAACCCGCGATTCATTTCGCAGCTTGGGACGACTCAGTCGACGCCGTAATGCTCGACTTCGGCCCAGTAGTCGTCGAAGGCACCCTCTTCATGGAAGTCCGGGCTGTTATCGAGGTCGTGGCATTCCATGCATTTTTCGCGCGCCTTTTCCATCGGCAACTGCATTGCGGCTCGCAGTTGGGCACGTTGTTCGTCGGTCACGTCGATCTCGCCGTTTTCGGCCGCGGCGTGAGATTCGCCGGGACCGTGGCAGTTTTCACAGCCGTTGCCGTGCAGGTGCGAATCCGCTTCGAGGTCGAGGTATCCCGAGTGATACGGGTAGTAGTTCTGCGGATTCCATCCGGTGACGTGGCAGGAGATGCATTCGGGGTCGAAGTGTCGGGGCACGTCGCCCCGTTCGCCTGGATGCACGAGACTCTCGGTGGCGTCAAAGTGAGGCGAGTTTTCCCAGATGTCGTAGGCCGTCGTGTGGCATTCGCCGCAGGTTTCCGAGCCGACGAACTTTTCGCCTGAGGGGTGCGGGATCGGTTTGAGACCAAGGTTATCCAAGCCCAGGTCGCGGAGTTGGAATTGGTATTCCGCCATCAACTGCCGCATCTCGGGGGCATCCCCGAAGGTATCGTCGAGAGGGACGCGGGCGTAACGCATCTCGGCGTCTTTGTAGAGTCCGACGAGGCCGACATACATGCCTTTATTGCCCGTCAGGACCATCTTCGTTTGGGAGCCTTCGATCGCTTCGGGTTGATAGGTCGGTTCGCCGTATCCGCCGGCGACAACCACGAGGTCGATGCCCTCCACTTTGGTCACCAGCTTTCGGGCGGCGTCTTCGGTGCCGTAGAAGGTCAGCACTGTGTAGTCAGGCGATTCAGCCTTGATCTGTGCCATCACCGTTTGCGCCGATTCGAGCGGATCGTTCAGAATCACCTCTTCGTTGAGAGTGGATTCGAGCGATTCCGGATCGAGGATACTCGTCACGGCCACCTTCATCGTGGCACGTTCCACAACTCGGTAGGCGGGCATCAGGGACGGATCGAGCAGAACCACGTTGGCGGACGCGTAGACTGCGTCTTCGGGTGTTTCGGCGGCGGCTTCTTGGATCAAATCGCCCACACCGATCCGCACGTCATCGGGACCAAAACCGACAGCGACGTAACCCATTTTACGGAGTGCTTCGAGCGATCGGTGGAATTTGATCTCCGCTTGGCGACCGAACCGCCGAATCAGGTTCCCGGCGTCGATCGGCATCAATTCCCAGCCCTGTTGTCGCAGTTGGGTGGCGAACGTCATCCGGCGGGCGACCCCGCCTTTTTGGTTTTCGAGACCCGTGCATCCGCAAGGTTCGATGTAGCCGTGTTGCTGTCCGGTAACGAAGAGAGCGACGTCGGGAGCCGGCCATTTCTGAAAATCGACTGGGCCGCCGAGGCCTGTCACCGGGAGCGAAGCCGTCTCGGCCGCCGCAACCGCTTGTTCGAGAATCCGCGTGCCGTGCTGGACGGTTTCGGGTGAGTGTTCGGGTGCGTTGCCATTGGCCATCAGTGAATCGGTGTTCGAACGCGTCGACTCAACCGGCGAAGCGGCGATTCGGGCGGAAGCGTCGTTGGTGGTTGGTAGACCGTCCGTCGGCGATGCCATCAACGGTGCCCCAGTCGCTGGCGTGACCGCAGTCACATCGGCTCGGGTGCGTGGCGTGATCGGTGGTTTGCGAGCAACTCGCGCGTTTTCGGGAATGCCCAGCGGAGTGGGGACTTCCTCGGCGACGATCTCTTTGCGTGGTAGAGGCGTTGGAACGAGTTCGGCGTTGCGCCAGTCGGACGCGGAGGGCTCGACGACTTCGTCTTCGCTCGTGTCGATCTCGGCGGGATCGAACTCATCGTCAAATTTGCCGGTCGTTGTCGTCGATTCGTCGACGTTTCCGGTGTCGGAATCTTCGTCTTCCGAGTTGGCGTCCTTGTCCGATTTCCCGTCCGCATTCTCACCGGCATCCTCGTCCACTTGGGCCGCCACGAGAGTCGTTGCAGAGGAGTCGATCGTGGCCGTTTCGGCGGGAGTGGCGATCGACGCGACGTAGGCCTCGCGGATTGCTGATTCGGCGCGGCTGGTGATTGAGGGATTCGCCTTAACAGACCGCGACGCGACGCGCGACGGTGTACCGGTTTGTCCGGCAAGGTCGCGTGCTTCACCTTCCTCCGAGCTGCACCCGGTCATGGCAGGCACAGCGATGACGCACAGCATCCAGGTCACCGGGGAGAGGATTCCACGCATAAAATTCGAGAAAACGCTGGATTTGAGGCAGCCCACTGAGAGCGGACTGCGTTTGCAATACGTCATACTCGCTCTCACTCCCGGTGCTGCGAGGGGCTCGTCGGCGAGAGGAGTGACAGGTGAATGAATGACGGGCATGAGTTTCCTCGGTCAGAACGATGCGTTGGGCATCAGTCTACCGCGCAGGTAGCGCAAATTTCAGTAGCAATTTCAGGGCAGGAACCTTCGGATTATCGGATTCGATCATGACGTATCCGAATTCACCTTTGCTCAGTCCTAGTCGGTCGACGCTTTCGTCTCCCGGCTTGAGTTTCAACTGCAAAGTGTACAGCGTCATTTTGCCCTGGCCGACGGGTTCGTTCAGTGTCGCCTCGACATATTCGGCCGGTTCGATCTCGCCGATGCGGAGTTTGGTGGACGCTTGTTCGGCACCCTTGAGGACTACGAAGGCTTTGGCGGTCAACGAGTCATCCTCACCAATAATGCCGAAGTCGTAGAGGTAGCCGCCGCCGGAGATGCCTTTCAAACGTGAATTCGGCAGCATGCTCAACGCACCGACGATTCGTCCCGTCACGGGAATGTAGACGACCCGACCCTTTTCCAGGTCATCGTCGTCGGCGTCTTCCGGCATGAGGGTGAGCATCAGGTTGCGATTGACCGGCCCTTGTTTGAGGCCCGGGTTGATCGTGGCCGCGATCCGGAAACCCTGTTCGGCTGCCTCGTTGATTCCGTCGTCTTCGGTCGGTTTGAATACGGTGACGTCGAAATCGGCCAATTCGTTGATCGTGTCGTCACCGAATTTGACGTCGGTTGCTTTCATCGGTTGGCCGAGATAGTTGAAAACCTTCACGACAAATTCGACCGGTTCGCCTGCCGCGGTTTCGCCAAAGGTGACTTGTTCGGGCACGATCTGGACCTGGCGAACGACCTGACCTTGGATTTCAAACCGGATCGCGACTTGGCTGGGATCGTTGGTGCGCAGTTCGGCGGACTGTCCGAACGAGCTTTCGTTGGTTTTCACCGTCCAACTCATTTTCACTTCGGTTTGTTCGCCCGGTTCGAGACTCTCGGTGCCGAGTTCCCCGACGGTGCATTTGCACGTGGACGCTCCGACTTTCAAACGCAGCGTGTCCTCGCCGACGTTTTTGACCACGAACGTGTGTTCGCCTTTTTCCTCCGGTTCCATCACGCCAAAGTCGTAGACGTTGCCGTCGGGCAGTTCGACTTTGGGGAATTTGTCCGACCAGTTCTTGGAGATCGACGCCATCGCGTTGGAGGCATCGATTTCACCGTCGTAGGTCATCGGGCCGAAGGCCGGTTCGTAGTGCCCATAGCGATCGTGATTGATTTTCAAACCAATGCCGGTGCCGATCGCGGCAATCACGAGGCAAGCGATGAACGTCTTCATTCGAGTGAGACCCAAACGTAATGCAGAGGGGAAGAGAGGCAGCGTGGCAAGAAAGCCGCTCGGCGTCGTGGGACGGAAATCCCAACGCCGCCGGACTGATCATTCAGTCCGAAAGAATGCATGGGGCGTACGGAGACCGCCTCCAATTGGTTCGGTCAGCGGACCAAAACCCCCTGCGGATTCGACTGCCACACGCGTTTGGAGGGGAATTCCATCGCCGTCAGCAGCCCACCGCCGTAGCAATTCGTGTCCAGGCAAATCAGGTGACCAACGTCGAGGATCTCCGCCTCCGGATGGGCGGTATGCCCGACGACCGCGATCCGGCCGCTGAAGTGCGGGTCGGGGATCCCGGCTCGCAGCGAATGCCAACGCAGCAGTTCGGTCGGCTGTTGGTCCATTTCCAGCGTGGGATCGTAGGCAGCGTGCGTGAAGAAAAACTGGTCGTGAACGAAGTAGTCGCCCAGTGACTCGAAGAACGCCAAGTGATCGGGCGGCAGAAAATCCATTTCACCGTCAAAATCGTAGCTTTCGAGCGTCTCAACCCCGCCGTACCGCAACCACGCATGATGGGGCTCGTCACCGCGGATGACGCTGAGCATCATCTCTTCGTGGTTGCCCTGCAGGGCGACGAGTTGGGTGCGTCGGCCCAGGTCGATCAACGTGTCGATCACCCCCTTGGAATCCGGGCCTCGATCCACGTAATCGCCGAGCGTAACAATTAAGTCTTCCGGAGTCGGATCAATTGCTTCCAGCAAGGTTTGCAGCGGTTGGTTAAAACCGTGAATGTCGCCGATCGCGATGAGTCGTCCGTTCAAGTGCTTATTTCTCCGTGTTTTTTCGAATCCACGACCGATTCGGCTATAATCGGGGGAGTACAAATCGTCGCAGAAAACGTTTGCATGTTAACCCCACTGCCCGTAGCCGGGTGGCGGCTGACAGGCGACAGGCAGCATGAGGATCGTTACAGCTAAAAATCAGAGTTGAGTCCGTCGCGAAAGTTGCCAAGACTTTCGGAGATTTGTGAGGCCCGCCGAAACTCTTGGCGAGTTTCGCTACCCCGAAATTTAGTTTCGCTACCCCAAAATTTAGTTGTCACCGACCATGAGTTGCATCGTTGTCCGTGACCGGAGCGATCGCGGGAACCGCAATTTTGCGAAAACTCGCGAAGACTTCGGGTTTGTCGCCGTGTTGGCTCAAACTCCGGTCGCCTCACGCCCGTAGCATGAGTGGTCCGTGGGGCTTTCGTCATTGACGTTTGCTGTGACGCAACAGCCTGCGTCGGGACGCTGCACTTTTCAATCAAACGCCCTTTTCGATCAACCGGTTCTGAAAGCCGTTCGCATGGACCGCAAGGTCGCTGCGGGCAACCCGGTTCCATTTGTTTCCAACCTTCTCTCCCTGTTTTAGCTTTCCAGTATGAGTGCATCCTTCGCTGACGACGCAACGACAGCCGATGTTTCCGGTGCCGCGATGGATTCGTCCGCGACGAAGCAATCCGGGTTGGGGCGACTCGCGAAATGGAATCCGTTGCGTCGAAAAGAAGAGGCGCCGATGCATCCCGGCGATGCGGAATCGTTATACGACGAAGACCCCGAACCGTTGTGGGATTCCGACGAAACGATCGCGATGATCGGCAGCATGCAGGTCCACATCATCATCTTTCTGTCGTTGGCCCTGATCAATCTGCAGAAACCATTCGACGAAGAGGCGGTGGTGATGATCGTCTCGCCACCGGAGTACGAAGAAACGCTCGAGTCGATCGAAGAGTTCGTCGTCAGCGAAACGCCGCAGACGGAAGTCGGCGCCGACGCGCTCGCTGAACTCGACATGGCCGAAGCGTCCGCGGAGGTGTACGCCGAGGTTGCCGAAATTCCCAATCCGGTTGATCTGCAACCGACCGATCTCGGGCAAATCATGCTCGACAAAATCTTCAGCCAACCGGTCGCACCTCAAAAAAGATTGGTGACCCAAAAGGGCAGCACCGGGGTCGGCGTCGCCGGGGCACAGGGAGCCGTCGATCAAATCACCGCCGAGATCACGCTTGCCGCCGAAGAGCGTCCGACGTTGGTCGTGTGGTTGTTCGACCAGAGCGGTTCGTTGACGCGGCAGCGAGTCGATATTCGCGATCGCTTTGACCGGATCTATGACGAACTGGGCATTCTTCACGGGTCTGCCGATGACAAAGACACCAAACCGGAAGACCAGCAGATCCTGACGTCGATCATTGGCTTTGGCGAACGCGTTGAACTGTACACGGAGAAGCCAACCGCCGACCTCGGCGAGATTAAACGAATCGTCGACAACATTCCTATCGACAATTCCGGCGTCGAACGAGTCTTCACCGCGATCGAGTCTGCCGCCAAAGAGTACAAACCACTGCGCCGAAACGTCGGGCCGGACGGTCCAAAGCGAAACGTGCTGTTCGTCGTCGTGACGGATGAGAAAGGCGACGACTACGGGCGGCTCGAAACGTCAATCGATTCGTGCCGGAAACTCGGTATCCCGGTTTACGTGATTGGTGTGCCTGCCCCCTTTGGTCGCGAACACACGTTGGTCAAGTACGTCGATCCCGACCCGCAGTACGACCAATCGCCTCAGTGGGCCCAGGTCGACCAAGGCCCCGAGACGTTTTTGCCCGAACGGATCCAACTCAGCTTTACAGGGAACTTCGAAGAAGAACCTGTAATCGACAGCGGATTCGGCCCCTACGGTCTGACCCGGCTGTGCTACGAAACCGGTGGCATCTACTTCACCGTTCACCCGAGCCGGAATACTTCACGAGAAGTGCGGCGACGAGAGATCGAAGCGTTCAGTTCCGACATGCGGTACTTCTTTGACCCGACCGCGATGATCCGTTATCGCCCCGACTATCTCTCGCAAGAAGACTACGTCAACTCGGTCAAAAAGAGTCCGCTGCGGATGGCTCTCGTGCAGGCGGCAACAATTCCGAACGTCAACGGAATCCAACGACCTCGATTGCGGTTCGTGAAAACCAGCGAAGCTCAACTCGCCGGCGAATTGACCCGGGCGCAACAGGACGCCGCGCCGCTCGAACCGACCCTGATCCGATTGGCGGCCACGCTGCAACAAGGTTTGCCGTCGCGAGAGAAGGAGTCGAGCCCACGTTGGCAGGCCGGATTCGATCTCGCCTATGGACGTGTGCTCGCACAGAAAGTGCGAACGGAAACCTACAACGCCGTCTTGGCTCAGGCGAAACAGGGGATGCCGTTTAAGGAAGAAAAGAACAACACCTGGGTGCTCGAACCGAGTGACGAGATCAGCGTCGGGAGCAAATGGCAGCGTGAGGCAGACACCGCGAGAGAGTTCCTCAACCGCGTCGTCGAGGAGCATCCTGGGACTCCGTGGGCATTGCTCGCTCAACGCGAACTCGACGTTCCGATCGGATGGTCCTGGAAAGAAACGTTCACCGACACCACGCCGCGTCCCCAACGTCAGGGCGGCGGGAACAATAACAACGTGCCACAAGATGACAAACGACGGATGCTCAACCGAGCACCCAAACGTCCCGTCCCAAAACTTTAGAACTAACGCGCGGCGGATACCCGGGCATTTGCTCAGTCCGATGTTCGGGGAGTGGGGCTTGTTAAAGATCCTGTTGCCTGAGGATCTTCAACAAGATCCACTACGGCCTACCCGATTACCGAGCTGCGTCGGAATCCTACGGCGACATGCCGAAATCGCCAGACTTCAGGACACCGCAGTCTAGCGACGGCGTTGATTGGTGCGGCCGGAGGCGACCTGGGGTTTCGGGTATTCGGGAGCGGTCCCGTACACGCGGCGATGGAACATTGCGAGCGAACGCAGTGCGTGGCCGCGATAGCCGACTCCCGCATCATCAACTTTGACCTTGCCCATCGAATTGACGATGAAGCGAACCGCTCGAACCACGTGTGGGTCGACGAGATCTTCATCCGGCAAGTGCGTCAACAAGAATTCGAGCATGTGGCCGGTGGTTTGCACCTTGCGTTGCAGGTCCCCGTTGTCCTCTCGCGACTCGAACCAATTCGTACTGAAGGAACCGTCACGGTTTTGCATCGAGTAGGTGTACTGGACAAAGTCATCGAGGAAGTCTTCGGCACGTTTCCATTGACCATTAATCGGTTCGCCTTCGAGACGACGCTTACGCAGTGCATGCGCGAATCCCATCAAACGGTGGGTGCCGCCGCATGCCGCACCCACAACGGGTTCCCGCAGTTCGGCTGCGATCAACCGTTCGAAGTTCCAACGTTCACCACCGACACCCACCCACGTCGCGTCGGTATCGAGGTAGTGCGACAAACCGATCAGCGTAAACGTGAGTTCCTTGCCTTCTTCACACGCGGCGGCTTCGACTTGGACCAAATCTTCGACGGCGAACTTTTGATTGTTCGCGTACAGCGGATAGTTCGCAGGAACACCCGCGAGCGACAACACCGCGAGGAACTGAGCCTGGTGACCTTGCAAACCGGTGCCTTCACGGATTTTGATCTTACCGCGTTCGGTCGTCATCAAACGGTTTCCGCGGCAGACGTTGTTCCCCGCGATCCAGGCAATCGCACTGTAGTTTTGACGACGGGCGATAATTCGAGTGTCGGCACCGTAGACCATGATCGCGTGCATCATGCCCCAGTTGCTACGTGAGTCGGCGCGTTCGGTCCGGGCATGCCAATTCCGCAGTGTTTGCAAGATTGGACGTTGCATTCGCGTGATCGACGGATCGAGATTCGCAACCGCGCCTCGGCCGGTGTGCGACTTGGGGCGTCCGGTCGCGTCCAGGTAGGCCAAACGGTCAGCCGGTAACGTCGCTGTCCGTTCGTTACGGTCGCGGCGTGAGATATCGGTCGCGCGGGTGTCGTTCATCGTGCGACTGCGCGGAGGATCCGACGAGTCGAGATCGGACACACTTCGTCGTGACGACGCAGAATCTGTATGCACGTCACGAAGGTCAGCCTCGTCCTCGATCGGTTTGAGTGGATCGACCGGGTTCAAACGCAGCGGCTTGATCGGTGTGACGGATAGCTCGGGAGCAGACTCGCGTTCTAGGCTCGGTTGCTCGCGTGACGGTGCACTCGCCGTACCCCGTCGGGGTGACTGCAATAAGTCGACCAGCCCCGAGTCGCTTTCGACTTGGTCGGGTGAAATACCCTCGGCATCGTCGAGCGACATTTGTCCGTCGGTATCACCTTCGTTGTTTCCCTCGTGGGCGTTGGCGAGATCGGAGTTCGATCGTGCCGGCAGTTCCTCCAACGTCGCCGGCGAACCCAAACTCATCGCGGAGTCGTCTGCGGAGGATCCTACGTCGAGGCTATCGGATACATCGCGATCTTCCTGTGCCGCGTTGAGGCTCGGTTCGTTGAGCGAACTGCTCTCTCGCGTTGGCTCAGGTTTTGTTTCGACGTACGGTCGAACCTCCATCGAAAGCGGTGCGTCGGGTAGCTCGTCGAGCGATGGCATCCGTTGCACCGGAGCCAACGATCGCGGTGACGTCTGGACGGGCGGAGTGGGTGACACACCGCTGCCGACGGCTTCGCCACGACGATCGGGGACGAGGTAAGGCCGCGTCGGACTCGATGGTCGCAGGCCTGATGGTTGCCGATTTGGTGTTTGCGGCGACGGTTGCCGCGACGTTGATTGCGACGGCGTGGATGGCAATGGATCGCTGCGCATTGGCTCGGCGACCGACATGGGAACCGGATCACGCAACGGTTGCGGTGGAATCGATTGACCACGAGGCTGCCACCCATTTCCTGAACCCGTTGCCGTATCGCTCGACGGGTTGGAATACGTTGGCGTTGGATTGGTTTGTGTCGGGGTGGTCGTTGTGCGGGGCCGTGGTGATCGGGATTGGGCCTGATCTTTTGTGCCCGAACTGCGTGGGGTCAACCATGAAGGAAAAAAGTTACGGTCCGAAACCGTTCTCGCGTGCGGACCGGTTGCCATGTTAGGAATCGGCTCGTTCAACGGCGTCGGCGCGAAGTTCGACGGTGGAGGGGCCTGAGTGGCGATCTGTTGTGGCGGTTGCAAGAGCGCCCGGGGCGCAGAAAAGTCTCGCTGCGGTGCGGGAGTCGTGTCGACTTCCGGAGCGACCGGTCGCAGGACCAATTCGTTTCGAGGTGCGTTGAACGTCGGGATCGCAGGTTGCCAGGTGCGGTGGAGTCCGCGCAGTTCAGCGTTGTCCCTCGTCACGAAGCTAGGCGTGGACTGAACCGGCGGGGTGGATGGAGTCGGCGCGGCCGGTGGTGTCGGTGCGGCGGCGGTGACTGTGGGTGCCGGCGGTTCAGGAGTGGCAGGCCGTTTTGGCGGCAGCAACTCAATGGATGTTCCCGTTGGCCCTGGTCGGCCGCCCTGCCAGTCGGCGCGACCGTCTCGGAGACCGAGCACGGAATTGACCGATTGCGTCGGCCGGAACGTCGGCACTTTCGCGTCTCGATTGCCTGGTTCGATCGAATCGGTCGACGGGCTGTGAAAACCCGTTGAATCCGAGGTGGAACTCGTCGCGGGCTGCGAGAAAGACATACCGCTGCCCCAATCGAGATCGTCCGCCATGCCGGGGCCGCCTGAAATCAGTGCCGTCGATGACGCGCATCCGAGCATCACCCACATCGCCAGACGTCGTCGGCGGGGGCTGGAGACAGATGACAGGCAACGAACGTTCTTAACGGGCACGACGGAATCTCCAGGTAGTACGAGTTCTACCGTAGCTATCGGAAATTCGGACCACAGAAATTCACCTCAATGTGCCGACGGAGCGTGCATCTTTTGCGCACCCCTCCATTTGCACCCAGCTTTTGCGTGATTTGAGATCGTTTCGATGGCAAACACGGAGTCGGCGTATCCCCCCTGTAGAACTTGTGGATCGGAAATTCCGCACATCCGGGACACTCCAAATTGCCAAAATCGGGTTTCACGCCGCCGCTGAAAAATTCGACCACGGAGCCTCTGAACAGACCGCCCTCAACCCGTTAGGCTGGACGAACCCGATCCCGTACCCCGGCGTCTGGGTGAAGGCCCGCGGTCGTTTTCTGCGATCGACGCGGCGGCGTTTTTTAGTGGCGGATTGGCAGCGATTTGACTTCGCTGCGGCGTTCGTTTCCTCACCTCTCTGCAAAGGACCTCTGCAATGAGCGATATCATTCCCGCTTCGGCTGACGATCTGGCCGCCGACGGCACGTTGAAGGAACCACGCCCGTTCGTCCACCTTCATTGCCACAGTCACTACAGCTTGCTCGATGGCGCCGGCGATGTGGGGAAATTGGTCAATCGTGCGGTCAGCCATGGGATGAACGCGCTCGCACTGACCGATCACGGCAACCTGCACGGGGCACTCGAGTTTTACCGCAAAGCCAAAAGTGCGAACATCAATCCGATCATCGGATACGAAGCCTACATCGCGCCTGGGAGTCGATTCGACAAGGGAGGTGCGTCGAGCAGCAAGGCGGCGAGTTATCACCTGACGTTGCTCGCGCAGAACCGGAAAGGGTTCAAGAACCTTATTAAACTCGCCTCGGCGGCGTCGCTCGAAGGGTTTTACTTCAAACCACGAATCGACAAAGAGATTCTCGAAAAATACAGCGAAGGGATTATCTGTTTGTCGGGATGCGTCAGCAGTGAGTTCAGCCGCGCGATCTTGAAGGGAATCGCAACGGAGGAACACGAACGCGAAGCGAAGAAGATCGCGGGTTGGTTCCACAACGTTTTCAAAGATCGATACTACATCGAAATCATGAACAACGATGTGGAAATTCAACGGCAACAACTCGAAGGTGCCGTGACCATCGCCAATCAGATGGGATTGCCCCTCGTCGCGACGAGTGATTGTCACTACGTCGATCCGGAAGACGCCGAAGCACAAGACATCATGTTGTGCATCAATACAGGTCGGTTCCGGACCGACCAAACGCGGATGAAGATGGAGAACGACCAGTTCTTCCTGCGCAGTCCCGAGCAGATGTACGAGAAGTTCCCGGGACTCGACGACGCGGTCGCACGCAGCCAAGAGATCGCGGACACGGTCGACATCGAAATCGAATTCAACAAGTACTTCTTCCCGAGCTTCCCTTGCCCGGATGAGAAGACGCCGCTGCAGTACCTCCGCGAACTTTGTGAAAAAGGTTTGATGGAACGGTATGAAGGCGATCCGGAACGCATTGTCGACGGCAAACTGTCCGACGAGGTCATGGCGAGGCTCGACCGTGAACTCAACGTGATCGAGAAGCTCGGTTATCCGACGTACTTCCTGATCGTTTGGGACTTCGTCAATCACGCCCGCGACATCGGCATTTCGGCGACGGCCCGGGGAAGTGGTGTGGGGGCGATCGTTTGTTACGCGCTGTACATGTCGCACGTTTGTCCGTTGCGATATGACCTGCTCTTTGAACGGTTCCTCGACGAGAGCCGAACCGAGCCGCCGGATATCGATATCGACTTCGAGAAAGAACGTCGCATCGAGGTGATCGATTACGTCAAGGAACGTTACGGTCATGAGATGGTTTGCCAGATCGGGACGTTCGGAACGCTCGCGGCGAAGGCGGCGATCAAAGACACCGGGCGGGCGTTGGGCATTCCGCTTTCGCGGGTCAACCAAATCACCGAGATGGTGCCCGACGAGCTAAAGATCACGATCAGCAAAGCGCTCGACAAGAGTGCTGATCTGAAGATGGCCTACGACGGTGATCCGGAAATCAAAGAGCTGCTCGATCTGGCGATGAAGATCGAAGGGCTCGCACGGAACGTCGGAACACACGCGGCCGCGGTGGTGATCGCCGACAAGCCGTTGACCGAATACGTTCCACTCGGGCGGGTTCCGGGCAAGCAGGATGTGATCACGCAGTGGGCGATGGTCGACGTGGAAGCGTCCGGATTGCTGAAGATGGACTTCCTCGGTCTTCGCAACCTGACCATCCTCAGCCGGACGGTCAAACTGGTGGAACAAACCACCGGCAAGACGATCGATCCGCTGAAGTTCCCGCTCGACGACAAACCCAGCTACGCGTTGCTGCAGCGCGGCGAAACCAAGGGGGTGTTCCAGCTCGAATCGGGCGGGATTCGTGACCTGTTGCAACGGATGAAGCCTGACTGTTTCAGCGACATCATTGCAACGGCGGCGTTGTATCGTCCTGGTCCGCTCGAGGGCGGGATGGTCGATGACTACGTCAATATTAAGCACGGACGCCAGCAGCCTGAGTACAAGCACCCCGTGCTTAAGGAAATCCTGGAAGAGACCAACTCGATCATGGTCTACCAGGAACAGGTGATGCGGATTCTGAACCGACTCGGTGACGTTCCGTTGGCCAAAGCGTACACCTGTATTAAAGCGATTTCGAAAAAGAAACAGGCATTGATCGATGCCAACCACGACGTCTTCATCGCCGGTTCGGTGAGGAACGGCTTGGCGGAAAAAGATGCCGAAGACATTTGGAACCTGATCGTTAAGTTCGCCGGTTACGGTTTCAATAAATCGCACAGTACCGCGTACGCGCTGGTCGCATACCAAACCGCCTACCTGAAAGCCCACTACCCGGTGGAGTTCATGGCGGCGTTGTTGTCGAGCGATATCTCCGGCCGGAACTTCAAACGCAAAGACGCCCTCGTCGAGCACATGGAAGATTGCGATCGGATGGAGATCGAAGTCTTGCCACCGTGTGTGAATAAGTCGGGAGCGGACTTCACCGTTCTCGATGGCAAGATTCCATTCGCGTTGTCCGCAATCAAAGCCTGCGGCGGATCAACGGCGACCTCGATCGAAGCCGAGCGTTTGAAGAACGGACCGTTCAAAGACATCTTTGATTTCTGTGAACGAGTTGACCCACACGACTGTAACCGCAGTTCGATCGAGACGTTAATTAAAGCCGGCGCGATGGATTGCTTTGGTGCCAAGCGTAGTCAGCTCGCCGCGGTGATCGAGCGAGCGTTGCAAGCCGGTGCGGCAGTTCAGGCGGACAAGAAACACGGCCAGGCCAGTCTGTTCGGTGCGTTTGAGGACGAAGAGGAAGATGCCGACGACGCCGCTTCGCCCGGCGTGCCTCTGCCGGATATCGAAGAGTGGCCCGATCGCGAAAAGTTGCTCGCCGAAAAAGAGGTGCTCGGCTTCTATCTCGACAGTCACCCGCTCGCCGAATTCGAGCCAAAACTCGCCACCTTCCGCACCCACCAAACCGATTCACTCACGCAGTGCGGTGACCGCGAAGAGGTGATCCTCGGCGGTATGCTCAGCTCGATCAAAATCGCTCACACCAAGAACCCCAAGCCCGGGCAACCGAGCAAGTACGCGAACTTCGATCTCGAAGACATGCAGGGGAACGTGCGTTGTATTTTGTGGCCGCGTGGGTTCGCTGTCTGCGGTGAACGTGTCCAACCCGACGCCGTCGTGTTGCTCAAGGGCAAGGTGGACCGCCGAGGTGGTGGGGACGAAGTGAACCTGATCGTCGACGAAATCACGCCGCTCGATGAACTCGATAACAAGTTCACTCACGGAATGCGGATCCGTCTCGACGAAGCCGACCATGACGAAACCACCGTGTCGAAAGTGCGAGAAATCGTCCGCGGCTATCCCGGTTCGAAAGAGCTGCACCTGACGATGGCGTTGCAGGAAGGCGAGACGGTGCACTTCAAAGCCGACAAGTTCAAAGTCGATATCTCGCCGCAACTTCGCGAGCGACTCGATGACCTCCTCGGTAACGGTCACTACAAACTGCTGATGAGCAAACCACAGCGTTAGTGGATCGCGACAACCAATGATCAGCGTTCATCCCGTAGCGAAAATCGCCAAGACTTTCGGCGATTCACGAGGCCTAGCGTGACGCTTTGCTCTCGACAAACGTGTATTCCGGGTTGGCCGGATCGAAGTCGTGATCGGTTAGGCCGACGTTGAGTTGGAGGTCGTGGTACTCGTACGATTCGATTAGCGTTCGTTCGCCGGTTTCTTCGTCGGGCCAGTCAAAGCTGCGGAAGCTGACGACCAAGTTTCGCTCGCGATCGAGGACCAATTCGGCGAGCGAAAAGTCTCCTTCGCGGCCGCTCGGCTTGCTTCGCTGAATCCGCAGATGAGTCAGGGATCGGCCGTCGTACGGGTGTCCTTCTGTTTTGAAAACTCGAACGCTCGGATCTTCGCGGTCAACCGAACCTCGCGTGATCAGTTTTTCGAGCAAACGGGTCAAACCGATCTCGGTGATCGGGTACCGCTGACCTCGCATCGCTAGGAACCCGTCCGGTGGTAAGGGGACAGTCATCATTGCACCGATCGCCCCCGCCTCACGAACGAGCAGTTTGCCGTCGTTCTCATTTTCGACCCAAATCACTTCACGGCCGCGAACGTCATCGGGTGAGTCAAACCGCATGTAGACCTTCAGCGGTGATCCAGGTTTGCCGCCGGGGTGTCGAGTGGCGACTTTCATGAAGCATTCCGAGGCCGGTTGCAACACACCGCTGCGGTCTTGCTCCTGTTTGATCATTCGGGCTGTGTAATCGTCCACGTTGGCAACCGTTGCCTCCAACGCGTCTTCAGCGAGGTCGAGCATCTCGTCCATGCTGACCTCGACCGTCTTGCCTACTTCATTCGAGTCCGTTTCCTGGGCGGCCGCGATCTCTTCGGCCGACATCGGTTGAGGGGCCGTCACGACAGCGGAAACCGGTTCCCGGTCGTGTGAATCGCCCGAGGCGAGGATACCGACGAGCATCGATGCGATCGCGGGAATGACAATCAAACGACGCCAAACATTCGGAGTGTTGTCGAGTTGAGTCTGATCAGACACGAAGCAAACCTGCGTGCAGGGAAACGAAATCAAACGGAGGAGAACCACCGTCGCGAGACGCCAGTCGGCTTAACCGGCCCGTGTTGCAGGGCGAGCAGATGGCGTGCCGAGGCGGATCCGGTCTCACCATAGAACACTGTTACAGGATAATTACCTGCAAAGAAAGGAGAGCCAATCCGAGAGAAACGAGAGCCGACCGGAAACCCGAGCACGAGTTTAGAACGTTTCCGGGTAGACCACCAATTCGATCCGGCGGTTCGCGGCACGGCCCGCCGGGGTGGAGTTGTCGCCGCGAGGATTGTTCGATCCGTGCGAGACGATGAAGAGTTGTTGCCCCGGCATACCGCTGCGACGTGTCAGCACATCGAGCACTGCGGAGGTCTGCGCCGAGGTGAGTTGATGAGCACTCGAGGCGGCCCCACCGTACATGGGGGCGTTGTCGGTGTACCCTTCGATCCCGATCCGTTGGCGTGGGAAGACCGAACGCAGTTGTGCGGCGACAGGATCTAAGATCGCCGGCGATTGCGGCTGCAATTGAGCCGAGCCCTGAACAAATAATTGGTCGGATGGCAGGACGATTCGGATCACCTCGCCGTCTTGCTGAACCTGCAGGTTACCGAGGTTGAGCCGTCCGGCGAGTTGGTTCAGGTTAGTGTTTGCTCGGATGGTTGCTCCGCCCCTCAGTTGGGCTGACGCTTGGAAGCTGCGTGCCGAGTTCTGCGCTTCGTTCGCGGCGATTCGAGCCGCATCGTATTGTTGAGCGGTGTCGGCGAGTTGTTTGCGAACGAGGTTCAATTCGTCGCGGTACACCTGAGCCTGCTGTTCGCTTTGTGCGAGCTGTGTGGTTAGTTGGCGATTGTTGTCATCGAGCAATTGCACACGTCGGTTCAACTCGGCGAGTTGAGCTTGGCTCGCCGTCAGTGAGGTCGTCGTGGTCGGAGGTGGCTGCCAGACCGAGGTACCACCGCCGGCCAGATACGGATTTTGGCTGCACCCGCTGAGGACAGTCGCAATCAAGACAGCGCAGACCGCGACCGCACGATTCACCAGGAGTGATCGCGTGATGGACAAAACGGCCGTGGAGTGCGGACGATTCTGACGCATGACTGCGAGCCGACGGAGGGAGAAATACTCGAACACGGTCGAACTTTAGACAAAGTTTTCATTTCGTCACAATACGGATTCCGAAGTTACGGGCATCGGGTCCCCAAGGCGATCAGAAAGACGCGTCAAATCCTTCAATAGTCAGCCGATTACGCCCCGAGAACGCTGCGTCTCGTCGCCGTGTGTTCTCAAAGAATTCGGGAATATCGCTCGAATGAGCGAATTGATCGGGCGCCCGAGGTCCGTAGCATAGAAAGGACTCTTTGCGGCAGTGTCTTGGACGTCGCCGTTCTGTCTCTGTAGCGGTTCTTTCGGTGCCGGTATGGGGATTGTTGCGACGTCGGGGACACGTGAAGAGATCGAGAAGCCGGCTTCCGTTTTACCTCACCTTCGCTGTTTCCGTTCGGACGCGTTTGGGAGGAACATTCATTGTGGAGAATTGAATCATGGTTCGAGATCTTAATGGGCCCCAACGTCGGCTCGCGTTCACGCTCGTTGAACTGCTGGTCGTGATCGCGATTATTGGCGTGTTGGTGGGGCTTCTGCTGCCCGCCGTACAAGCCGCCCGTGAGGCTGCCCGGCGGATGAGTTGTAGCAACAACTTCAAGCAAATCGGGCTGGGCGTTCACAACTACCACTCCACGTACAACAAACTACCGGGCTATCGAACCGGAACGAATGACGGGCAATCCTGGCCACCGGGGTTCACGCAAGACAGCAATATCTTCAACCTCAGCCCGTTGGTCGGGATCTTGCCGTTCATTGAACAGCAAGCGATCTGGGAAAAGATCTCTAACCCCAGTATCGAAAATTCAAACGGAACCACTCGCGCCACCACCGATCCTTGGCCGGCGATGGGACCCACGGTCGATGGCAATGACCAATACGTTCCTTGGGTGACCGAGGTGCAAACGTATCGCTGCCCGAGCGATCCCGGCGTCGGTGCCCCTGCGTACGGACGCACCAACTACGCGGCATGCCTCGGTGATAGTTACGGGCAACCCAACGGCGAATATGTCTGGTGGAGCACGACTGATCGGCTCGCCGACCAAAGTTGGATTGCGAACAGTCGTGCCGGAGATCGAGGAATGTTTTTCGCACGCCGACAAACGGCATTCCGAGATTGCCTGGACGGTTTGGCGAACACCGTCATGTACGGCGAAATCATCACGGACCTCGGTGACAACGACAAACGAAGCCGCGCCGCCGTGCACCAAATCGGTGGAGCCTCGCCGTTGGAACACAATCCGTTGTCGTGTCGAAACGGACTCGATCCCGAGCGTCCGCAATTCTGGGACTCGTCGGTCACGTTCACGACTTGGGCGGGTGCCCCGCGTCTTCGTCGTGGTGCCCAGTGGGCGAGTTCGTTTGACATCATGGGCGGCTTTCACACTGTCCTTCCACCCAACTCGGAGGTCTGCACGGATGCCGGTGCCGGTGATTGGGGGGGCGTCATGACCGCGCGTGGCAACTACACCGCGTCGAGCCGTCACCAAGGTGGTGTTCACATTTTGATGGGTGATGGGGCGGTCAAGTTTGTCACCGATTCGATCGAAGCGGGCAACAGCGCGTCCGGCAACGTGACGCCGACGGCAACCAATGCAGGACGTCAAAGCCCGTATGGGTTATGGGGAGCACTCGGCACTCGAGCGAGCCGAGAGACTCCGGACATGTCCAGTTTATAGAACCTATTCGAAAGCCTCGGCAAACCAACTCGCCGTCGAATGTTAGCCACGGTTGTCCCATTCCAACCGCGGCTAGCACCGATCGGCTGATGCGTTGTCAGATAGGTTTTCGTCAACAGCCCAATCGGAGTGAAAGCATGAAGTGTTTCCAATTTGTCTTGGCATTGATCGTATTGAGTTCGATCGGGTGCGGCGACAACAGCGGCACCAAGAGCGTCTACGACGAAGACGAAATGGCAAAGTATCGCCAAACCCCTGAAGAACTTCGAGAAGGAATGATCGAGGCTCAAAAGGCGAGTCGCAATCGCAGCAAAGAGATGGCGAAGAAGATGAAAGAAGCCGCCGCTGAGTAGCCTCCGCCTGAACCGCTGAAATGAACTGAAATGGACACGCGGTATTTCTCGCGTGATGAAAGTTGAACTTACCTTTGAGGGCCAACCATGATTCGCTTACTTTTGACGATCCCTTGTTTTATCCTTCTGGCATCCACGTCCGCAAACGCGGCGGTGATCCTGTCCAACGATTTTGCTGGCAACGTTCCTGGGAATGTCGACCCGTATTTTTCCGGGCAGGTTGCAGACCCGCTGATATCGAGCCCCGGAGTCACGCGGCCAGGGCACACGCTCAACGGTGGGTATGATGAACTCGTCGCTGGTGAGCTGCGGACTTTTGGGCCTAACGTCGTTGCCGGTGACCGCTATTTTGGCTTCACGATCAATCCTGCTGCCAATGCTGTCGTTAGCTTTGACAATTTCAATTTCTCGGGCAATGCAAATGCAAACGGAGGGAGACTGCCCGATAAGCTCGCATTTCGTTCGAGTGTCGATAGTTTCAACGCCGACATTGGTACTGTATCGCTAGCTGGGGCGACGATTGATCTCTCGGCAGTTGAATTTCAAGATGTCACCGCTCCGATTGAGTTTCGCCTCTACACTCAGGTTTCATCTGATTTCAGCAACAGTGATGGCTCCCTGCCGGGGACAACGTATGATCTCGACAGCTTTGCTTTCAACGGCACGGTTACCGCGGTGCCCGAACCGGCTTCCTTCGCGTTTCTCACGCTTTGTGCAGTCGCAGTTGGTGCACGCCGCCGAAAGGTCTCCGCACGTAATTCAACCTCCTGAACGCAGTTGAAGAGGTGCGGGATGCGAGCGTTCAGCGAGAATCCCAGCGAGGGCAGTGCGTGGCGTTTCCCATGAACCTACCCGTCTGTCGAGTGGGCCTCGGTTGTCCCTATCCAACGACGGCCAACGCCTATCGAAGAATCGTCCTTCGGTGAAGACTAAAACTCGCCGCGGATTTGTGATGCGATTGCCAGGTCGACGCAGAGTGGATCGAGGGTGGTTTGGTCGGCTTTTATCGTCGGCGCGTTCTGTGTGATGACTCTTCGAGTTGACACTTCTGAACCTTGGACGTTCGCAGTTTGTTTTGCGGGCGCGATCCCGATGATTGTTTGTGGTTCGCTGACGAGCGATCGTGAGCTTGGATCGTTGCGGCTCACCACTTGAGAGCTGGCGGCAATGATAGTGGAATTGATTTCCGGTTCAGCGGATGGTTGGTCGTGGTACCACAGTTGGTTGATCACCTGTAATGCGTCAAGTGACGAGAAATGAGAGTCGCCGTTGACGTCGAGGTAGTAGCCTTCGGAACCGAGCCCTTGGATCGGTTCGTTGCCGGTACGGTTGAGGTGGTTAATGACAATCAGAGCATCCAATGCGGAGACACCACCGCTCCGATCAACGTCGAACGAGTTGACCGGGTTTTGATCGCCGAGTGAATTGTCCAATTCAATGACTCGTGTTCCGTTCGCGATACGGTGGATGATTTGTTCTCCATCGCTGTGCGGGGAGAGAACGTCCCAGGCCCCTGTCCACGTCAGGCGTGTTCCCGGTCCCACGATGATGCGAGAGGGAAGTGTGACGTCTGGATCATTCGCGATGGATGAGTTGACGGTAACGTGACCGAGATCATGTTCCAAGAGATTGAAGACTGATGGATTTCCCACGCGATCCGCTGCGGTCGCGAGCACAACGTCGGTACTGGACTCAGGCAATTCAAATTCGATCGTGTCGGCCGGGTTCGAAACAAGATGTTCCAAGATCCCGTCACGAATCGAAAATAGTGACATGGTGACCACTCCGGAACCGAGCCGATTGGTGTCGTCGCTGTCTTTCGCTACTGCGCGAATGACTATTTTGCCACCGACTTCTTCCGTGTCCATCGTGACTGACGGAGCAACCACATCGAGAGTTCGGATCTTCGCGATGTAGTCCACGTTCCAATTGGCCGCGATCGGATCTGCGTCATGACGGCTTCGTGGCCGAACAATCAACTGAGTACTCGTGGCGTCAGTGATGGTTCCCGTAAAAATGTTGCCGTTGTTAATGGGATCGTTGAGTGGGGCAACGACACCATAGGGCGTGGCGTTTGCCCAGGTCGTTGCGCGAACTTCTAACTGCACGACCGTGCCTTCGGGCACATGACTCAGGTCGTACATGTCGCTTTCGTAATCACCCGTCTGGGTCGACTCGGCCACATCGAAATGACCTGCAACGACCGCGGTTGTTCCTCGTGCCGATTCGGCAAAGTACGGGTAATCCGAATCGGGATGGTCGGATGTCGTCTGTCCTTCAGGCTGCGGCGTGACGTTCACCCAAACCTCATACAGACGATCGTCGGGGATTTCCGATGTGTTTGTCTTTAGCTGCAAATGGTACGTGCCATCGGATGGGATTCGGAACTGCTCGAACGCCCCGTTCTCGTCGTGATCGGGTTGCAACACGACGGGCGAGATGGATTCGCCGGTATGGCTGCTAACCTCGATCTCGATGAATGGTTCACCGGATCGACTGGGCGTCCAAACGGTAACCCGATCACCAGCGGCGGCGTCGATGCTCCAGAAGTCAACGTCGTCCTCTCGTTCCAGAGAACCGATACCACGAGTGAACCAGTCCGAACCCGGTGACTCGGGTTCCAAGTGGACCGCGCCTGCCGGTTCATCGTTTTCGTGACCTTCCCAGCGATACCCACGCGGCAATTCGCCGATTGAGAAGGTAGTGGAGAATCCTTCGCCTGCTCCGAGCGGGCTACCAAATCGCGATCGGAGCGTTCCAGGCAGATGCAGTTGGTACCTGCCTTCTTGCAAGACGTTTGCACCCGTGTCGAGGTGGAAATGGAGTGTGTCGTACTCGACATTACCTTCGGCGGCACTGAACTCATGCTGAAGATTGTACGAGTGATCGTCGTCAGTGCCAAACTCGCCGTCCGTCCCCGCGCCAATCAGCGTTGGTTCGAGGTTGATGGCGAGTTGTTCGTTGAGCGGGCGGCTAAAGGTGATATCAAACTCCGACAAACGGTAATCGGTATCGCCTTCATCGGATGGCAGGCCTCGAACATCGGTGACCGACAAAGGCTTGGCATCCCTAATGTCAACGTTTACCAAATACTGGCCGTCGATGCCTGTGCCCGTGTTGAGAGGGTCGGCCACGATTTTGATATCGTACTCGGTCGCGTCGGAGGACAATAGTCGATAAGTCCCATCGTTCTCCGGAGTCAACTCGGTGATATCGTAGTTTTCACGGAGAAAAATTCGTGGTTCGACGTTGCTCCATTCCGGTCGATCGATCGACAACCGTGTTTCCAAACCTTCGTCAATATTGTCGATGTGAAAAGCGTCCTGATCATCGACGAGAAGGGTTCCGGAAAAGGTTCCGAATAAATACCCTTCGGTGGTCTGTTGGAGGGCGAGGGTATCTGAAAAGTAAAACGAATCGTTTGACCGTTCACGCCGCTCTGTCTGCGCGTCTGCGACGGTGTCGACACGTAGTTGGTAGTTTTGTTGCGTGCGAAAATGATTAATGAGACCAAATTTCGAGATAACACGAATGTAATATTCCTCGTCGCTTGGAACGTCATAGTGTGCAACGACAAATTGCTCAGGCGCAAATGAGTATTCGGTTATGTCGTAGTTGGTTGCTTTTCCATTGGCGTCATGTATCTCAAAAGTGACACCGGCACCGTGCTCGGATTTTAGGGTTACACGTAGTGTCTCACCTGCGTGGGCTTCTACCCGCCACCAGTCCGAGTCATCGGATGTTTCGATTGCCCCCACGCCGAAAGGAAGCGTACGGGCAAAGCTCGTTCCGCCGGAATCCATCTCACGCGGCAAGAAAGTGGCCGTCTCTCTCGAATCGTTCTCGACACCTTCAAAAATTTGCGTCGTATCCAGAGCGTCGATCTCGAAGATAAATGCGTTGGGGGTTTCTGTGCCGAGAGCGTTCCCCGATAGATCGGTCGCGTCGGAGGTGACCGTCATTTGGAACTGACCGGATGGCAAAGGACCGTCAGGTATCACAAACTTGAATTCCTGCGAAACCGTGTCGCCCGCAAGTTCAACTTCGTAAATGCGATCGTCATCGGTGCCAAAAATGCCGTCGGCTCCAGATTCCCGAAGGTCGATTTCTTGACCGGTTAGCCGCATTCTTTCGCTGAAGGTCAAGCCGAACCAGCCAATGAATTCGTTTCCGACTTCCCCGTCGCGAGGCAGTTCGATCGTATCGAGCAGTAGCGGAGCGACATCATCTTCAATTTCCACGTCGAGAATGTACTGTCCGTGCAATCCCGTTCCGACATCTGCTCGAATGACCGCAAAGTACTCGGCGTCCTGCAGAACCTTTCCGTGAAAGACTTCTTCGGAAACATTGAGATCGAGAACGCGAGAGAAGCCTTGATAAAGATCGACGAACGGTTTCAGCATGCTCCAGCTTGGTAGGTTCGCACGCAGTTTGACCGTCGATCCTGCGTTGATCTGACCGAGTGGGAAGATATGCCCATTGGGGCCCGCCTGTCCGCTTAGAACGCTCGTTACAGAACCGGAGCGTGGGTTGGATAATTCATCAAACTGAATGAAGTCGCCTTTGTTATCAGAGGAATCGTCGATGAACGCCATCGGAATCGAAGTTGAAAGATCCAATGCGAGTTGGTACGGCGTGTTGTCATTCGTGCCGTGAATGCGGGTGACGCGTAAAAAGGAAGAGCCCGTAAGGGATAGATGCCGTGCGTCGAGTGACAGGTAATCCGAATTGGACTTTTGTCTTTGAGTGGCGAGAACGTTCTGATCCTTGTCGAGCAACTCCACCAAGTGCGGACGAGTGCTTGTTAGGCGAATCACCGCCATCGAGTCTGCAGGGGCTTCGAATGACCAATAGTCGACGTCTTCGGACGTCTCGACTAATCCGAGCCCAGTTTTTGTGTTGTGCAGCAGGCCAGCCTCGGCCGTGTCTGCAGTCAGCGGGATAGGAGTCGCCGTCGCAATCGAGTCGTTACTGACACCTTCGAAGATGTGTTTGGTCGAATCGAACGCGATTTCGAATGATTTGCTGAATCCCTCTCCGCCGGCAAGTGGGTTGCCAAATCGATCGGTGAGCCGGTCAGAAACGAACAGGTGGTAAAAACCGTTCGCGAGCGGACCGTCGGTGACTTGGATGTCCAATTGCGAAGTTTGGGACCACAGCACGAGTTCTGTTGAAACGTTGATCACTCGATCGTCGTCAGTGAACAACTCACCATCCTCACCCGCTTCCCGAAGGTCGACGATGCTATCCGATGCTTCGCATATTTGCGTTCGCTCACTCAGAGCGAGTTCTATTGTGGCAATGGGAGACGTCGCGACCAAATCGTGAGTCGGGATCCCTGAGGTGCCTGTGACTTGAGGTGCGGCTGAATCAGTGATCGTAACGTCCAGCACGTAGAGCCCGTCTGCACCCGAGATAGACTCAACCGGTTCCGTCCCGACACGAGGAAGCTCAACAACCGGCAAACTACTCCGCCACGACGGATAGTTGTCCATCATCCAATCACCGGATGCTGCGACCAACGCCGGCCCGTTGGAAAGCGGATGGCCATCTGCCCAGTTGGAAAAGGTGACATTCTGCCCGCTCGTCCACTGAAGCATTTCAGGGGAGGCTTGTTCGTCAAGGTTCAACCCGAGCCACAACTCTGCCCCAAATGACTCAACGAGCGATTGTTCTTCTTGGCTGTTGATGGCAAGGAGGTGCCCACCAAGATCTCGCGCGGCCTGATCGGCTGCAGTCCAGGTCTTTTGGTCGAGGCTAATGTAGCGACTGTCCCCAAGAATCGCTTCGTTGCGAACGCGTACTCGGTATTCGCCGGTGATCGTTGTGACGCCTTGAAAGTGCTCCCTCGCTGATTGCTGGTCAACGATGATGCCGCCTGGGCCGTCGACTTCGAGAATTGGAACAACGGTCCCGTCGGCCGGCATGCTAGCGAGCACATCGATTTCGGTTCCCGGCGCGAGAATTCCGAGCGAGAAGGAATCCATGTCTTCGGGATTCAGCCCGCTAGTGACCACGCCAGCGACGCTTGTCTGGAACACGCCTGGCGTCGCAGATAGCGAAGGTTCAGCAATACCGGTCTCAAACGGCAAATCTCCCTGTAGCACACGTAGTTGATAGTCGAACGGCGCAATGCCGTTCGACCTCGCTTCAATTTCGATGACGTAGCTTCCAGGCTCGGAAGCGAAGAGATCAACTACATCCTCCTGACGAAGCCAAGACGCAGAAGCAATCGAGTTGCCATTGCTATCGAACAGTTGCGCCGTGTAGTGATCCGCCGCGCCCCCCGTGTCGATGTACAGCGAGAGTTCGGTGGGGTTGTCGACATGAATGGAGAGGCGATCAACAAATCCATCTCGAAGACTTCCTTCGTAGCGTGCCACCGACAGATCGCGATCATCAAAGAGTGGCTCAAAGCTGAGTTCGGCGATCGGTTCCGGTAACGAATCCGTGAGATGGGCGTTGGGTTCACCACCGATCGATGCAGCGAGCAACCAACGAGCCTCCAATTTCTCGATTCGTGATCGTCGCAGTCGGTTGTTTGCGCCGCGTTGTCGGTGGTCGTTGGGGGAACCTTTTCGGTGCTGCTTCGACGCCCGCCTGAATAACATTCAATATTTCTTGTGCTTGAAAGTTTCTTGTGCTTGAAAGTTCGCGGGCACTTGAGGAAATAAATCCTCGAGAAATTTTTGAATGAGGTGCCCCTGTGCAGTGTGCCCTCGCGACATCCTTCGTGCCATGCCGATCGGCAATTGCCGGCGATGGATGTGACGTGAGAATATGAGAGAAACTGCTATCAACCGAGTGTAGTTCTGACCTCGCGTGTTTCCGAGGGCTACTTCATCGATTTATCGCAGACCGGGTGCGGCGTTTTGCGCTTTTGCGAAGTCGGCCCGCAAGTGGGAAACGTCCTGTTCGGGTGAATCGCTCCTGACACGCCGCGCGTTGATCGCACTGTTTGGCGGCAGACTTTCCGAATGCTACGTCACCGATTGCTACTTCACTTTTTCGAATGCTGGGTAAGCGAGTTGCATGTAGCTTGGGATCTCGATTTCGGTTTGCCAGTTGGTGAGATCGCGTTGAAGTTCTTCGAGTTTTTCAGGATAGTTGCTCGCGAGGTTCTGTTTTTCGTTGGGGTCATCTCGCAAATGAAACAGTTCGAAGCGGTGCTCTAGCCCATGGGGAGTCGGGTAACGTTCGACGAGTTTCCAGTCTCCCTTGCGAATTGCGGCACATGGGCCGAACTCACGATCGTTTTTGTATGTTGGGTAGTGGACCAATTCGCCATACCGCAGCCAGTGCAGTGACCGGGAAGGGAGCTTCGCTGATGGAGAACGAAGCAATGGTGTGATGTCCACCCCGTCCATCTTTGAGTTTTGTTCCCGCCGCCCTTCCGTCCCGACCATGCGGAGGATGGTTGGGTAGAGATCATGACCGACAACGGGTTCATTGCATCTTTCTCCACCTCGTGTGACGCCAGGCCATCGGATGAACAGGGGCACGCGAACGCCGCCTTCGTAGAGAGACGTTTTTCCCGATCGCAGCGGGTAGTTGGAGGTCACGCCTTTTCTAATTTCGCCACCGTTATCGCTGAAGAAAATTACAATCGTATTTTCGCTCAACGCCAGGTCGTCGATTGCTCGAAGCACCATTCCGACGCTGTCATCGAGATGTTCAACCAGTCCCGCATAGTTTGGGTTGCGTTGGTGTCCGTCTGGCTGGACCAACGATTTGTACTTGTCCACTTTTTCGGGCTTTGCCTGAATCGGCGTGTGCACCGCGTAGTGCCAAAGGTTGAGGAAGAAGGGCTTGTCAGAGGTTTTTTGTCTCTTGAGAAAGGCAACCGCTTCCTCTCCGAGACACTGTGTTAGGTGGTCGCCAGGACGGCGATCCTCCAAATCCGGAACCGCGCTTCTTTCGACGGCTTTGCCCTGCTTGCGTTTGTCGCGGAATGGGTAGAGGTAGCTGCCCGGGCAACAAAATTCGTTCGATGCAATCACCTCGTCGAAACCTTGCTCCTGCGGTCCCGTGACGCCTTTGGTGCCGACATGCCATTTCCCGATATGGCAGGTTGTGTAGCCGACATCACGCAGTGCTTCGGCGAGGGTATATTCTTCACTGACCAGAAAATCACCGCCGCCCGCCATGCTTCGCAAGCCGCCGTGGCCGACGATACCGAGTCGGGCAGGATTCTTGCCGCTCATGATGGCCGCGCGACTCGGCGAGCAGGTAGGAGACGAGTAGGCTTGGTCGAACCTGACGCTATCGACGGCCAAAGTGTCAATGTTTGGGGTTTGATAGAAATCGCTGCCGGTGCAGCCTAGATCGGAATAACCAAGATCATCAGCCAAGATGAATACAACGTTGGGGCGGTCGTTTGCGCCCGTGGCAACGGTTGACGACAACGTCATCACGATGGCACACAAGATTGGCAGCAAGACGTGTGGTGTTTGTCCGAGTCGGTTCATGATGTGGGGCCGAAGATTGTGTTGAAGTCTCGGTAGGGCGCGAGCCGTCGTTGGCCGAGCGGTGGGGGACGTTCTTTCGATGCGGGGGTGCGTGACGGCGAAGGTCCACACCGGGCATCGTTGCGGTAGCAGTCGTTGCTAGTGGCATTCGCTCGTCACGAGACTGACACGTGCGTTCCGCAACTAACTACTACCGCACGCCAGCATTTTGGACATTTTTTGCTCGCGTAGATGCTTCGCAGCCACGCCGAATCTCGCGATGGCAGGAATGAAATGAATGCTGAGCATCAATGATTGGAGAGCATCACCGCGACTGCGGGCGGATCGCCCATCCACGGGATCCAGCACCGTACAATGCGATTATCCGCCGTGTCGGTCCCTCCATGATTCCCTTTCGAATTCCCCCACATTCCAACCGAAAGCGTCATCCGCATGTCAAACGCAGAAAGCCCTGTTTTTATGTCACCGGGTGATGACCCTGAGATGGAGGCGGCGAGCAAGAAGGCCAGACAAACGTTCAAGTTTTTCTGGCGAGAGCTTGCTTGGGAAAGGCGTCGAATCATCCCCGGATTGGAGCTCGCCGCGGTCAAAGCCTCGCTGTCCGATCCTCCCGAAGTGCGAGCCGCCAATCCAGACGGTTTGGAGATGGAGCACATGTGGTTGATGGACGTGGACTTCAATGGGCGACATGTTGAGGGCACGCTGATCAACACGCCTCTCTCATTGAAGTCCTTTCAAGAGGGGCAGCGTGTGAAGATCACCGGCAAACAGCTCGGCGATTGGATGTACGTTTGCATGGGAGAAGTGTGTGGTGGCTTCACGATCGACCTGATGAGAAGTCGCATGGCAGCGGGAGAGCGTAAACAGCACGACCGTGCGTGGGGACACAACTTTGGCGACGTCGGCATCGTGCCATTGGTGCCGGAAAGCTACTTGAGTAACGATCCACCCAAGAAAAAAGGGTTCCTGTCTCGGTTCAAGAAGACGCCGCAGAAGCCGCAAGACTACGCAAAGGTTGCCGCCGCCGAGCACCCGATGTCGGTCAATATGCGAGAGTCGTTCGAGCAGACTTTGCAAGAAAACCCGTCGTTCCTCCAAGAAACCGATGACAAGGGATTCACGTTTCTGCACCAACTTTCCCTAGCCGGATCACTCGATGGCGTCGATGTGTGTTTGAAACATGGTGCGGACGCGGAAGCACCGGCGGCAAACGGAATGAAGCCATTCGACCTCGCCAAGTGTTTGGCATGGAGTCGTGTGATGAAACGGCTGCAACAAGCCTGACAACACCCATGTGTTTGAAACGCCTGGCTATCTTTTCGATTTGATTGACGCGTCATTCGCCACCAATGACAATGGGACGCCGTCTCCCCACCGAACCTCGTACGGACATACCTGTGAAGTTTCCTATCCGCGTTCTTGCCTTTCGCATTTTCGCCAATCCCACTTCGGTTCTACCAACGGCCTGCAAAGTGATCGCATTGCTTTGCGTGTTTCATTGTTTCATCGGATACGGTCTCGCCGTTGGTGCGGCACCAAACGCGGCGACCGACGGCGAGCCTGAGCCGGACCAGGCTTCCGTCAACCTGGAACGGCCGAACATCCTGTGGATCACCAGTGAGGACAACGGTGTTTCATGGATCAGTTGCTATGGAGGAACCAATGCTCGAACACCTGCAATCGACCAATTGGCAAAGGAAGGGTTTCGCTATACGCATTGTTTCGACAATGCCGCTGTCTGCGCGCCGACGCGATCATGTTGGATCACGGGGATGTACGGTGTTTCCAATGGCACTCAACCGATGCGAAGTCGCAACGAGATCCCGCATAACCAAATTCACTACTATCCCGACCTTTTAAAACAGGCGGGCTATCACACTTCGAATCCGGGGAAGACGGATTACAACATTGGCGGAAGACCCGACAAAGAATGTTGGGACTACGCAGGTGGAAAGAAGCAAACGCAGTACGGTTGGAAGCTCCGTCAACCAGGCCAGCCGTTTTTTGCTGTCATGAACATCAACGACAGTCATGAGAGCCGGGCTCACGGAAACGTTGAGAACACGAAACGCGATCCTGCGGAGATGAAGTTGTACGCGTACCATCCCGACCTGCCCGATGTTCGGAAGAACTATGCAAAGTATGCCGATGCGGTTGAGAGAATGGATCGCAAAGTGGGCGAGATCATCGCCGAGCTAAAACGGGACGGTTTGTATGACGACACGATTGTTGTCTACAACTCCGATCACGGTGGTGTGATGGCGCGAAGCAAACGTTTCCTTTATGCGAGCGGCGTGCATTGCCCGCTCGTGATTCGCATACCCGAGAAATGGAAACAGTTCTATCCCGCCGCTCGGCCGGGCACGACGGTCGACCGCCTAGTCAGTTTCGTTGACATGCCCAAAACATGGCTCAGTTTGGCGGGAGCCGAGATTCCCGACCAATTCCAAGGCCGAGTCTTTTTGGGGGACGGTGTCGAGTCGCCACTGAAGTATCACTTCGGATTCCGAGAACGTGCTGATGAACGACTCGACAACGTCCGTTTGATGAGGGATGCACGGTTCGCGTATCACAAAAACTACATGCCCTACGCACCCGCCGGGCAACACTTGGCCTACCTGTGGAAGGCACCACTGACGACGGCCTGGGAAAAGCATCACCGGGAAGGCAAAACCGACGAGATCACCGGGCGGTTCTTTCGACCACGGGTGTCCGAGGAGTTCTATGACAACGAATCGGATTTCGACAACGTTCATAATTTGATCAATGTCCCCGAGCATCAGGCGAAGATTGCCGAACTCAAGTCCGCGATGCGGGCCAAGCAACTCGAACTGCGAGACTCGGGTTTGATGCCGGAAAAAATGCGGGAACGTCGCGCCGCGGCCCACAACGTTACGCTGTACGAATTGGTGCGTGACGATTCGCTGTATCCGCTCGAACAGTACTTGGATATCGCTGACCTGGCCCTTGCTCGTGATGCGGCGAACCTAAACACGTTTGTGACCGGCATGTCGGATGGCGATGAAGTCGTGCGTTGGTGGTCGGTTGTCGGGCTCCACCTGCTCGGCGGCGATGCGGCAGAGGTAATCGACGTTCTCGAGCGAGCGTTGCAAGACGACGCACATGAAGTTCGCATGATGGCAGCCTGGACACTCGTTAACCTTGGACACCCCGACGATGCGATCGCCTGCCTCGATAGCCTGCTCTTCGAGGGAACAAACAACGAAACGATGCTGCACAATGTCATCGATTGGATGGGGGAACCGGCTTTGCCGCTCGTGAAGAAATACGTCGAAAACGGCGGGAACCGACAAGGACGCTACGGTATCGGAGTCTTAGGGCGTATCGCCAAACTCAATGGTTGGTGACCCCTTGTGGACGAATCAAGACCAGCCCTAACTTGCTGGTGGCCCGACGCTGATAGCGATCCTCACGGTTTGTCGTCAGAATGGACGTTTGCGTGTCGTTCGGGCCTGAAACGTATCGGGCCTGTGCCGCCTCATTGGGGTTCCGTGCGGCACGCGGAGCCTTTCTCGGCATTCGGACTCGTCCCTCATTCTGTAACACAAAGTTCAGGAACAATTTGATGAAGAAATTGTTGCTCGTGATCTCGTTCGCGATGGCTCTCGCCTTTCCTTGCCCAAACGCGATCTGTCGAGACACCGACGCGGGGGGAGGAGATCAGGATACGGCGACGCCAGCAAAGGTGGCGCCTGCTCCGATCAAGCCGGCCAAGATTAAGCCGGCCAAGATCAAAGCAGACAAAGCAGGTCTGGTGGCCGAGGAGGAAGAGTTTTCTCCCATGACGATCGGTTCACCCGCGCCGGCACTGGACATTGAGAATTGGATTCACGACGGCGAAGGGCGTTATCCCAAAGTCACGGAGTTCGAACCCGGCAAAGTCTACGTTGTCGAGTTCTGGGCAACGTGGTGTGGCCCGTGCATCGCGTCGATGCCTCACATTGTCGAATTGCAAAAAGCGTATGCCGATCGTGGTGTGCAGATCGTCAGCATCACTCGAGAAGACGTGGAAACGGTCGACGCGTTTCTGCAGCGTGAGGTCCGCCAAGGTTCGCGTCACACCGATGATCCTGAAGGTGAGGCCGGCGATAAAAATGAAGACGATGAGTCAGAAGAGGAACCGACTCCGCTGACCTACGGCGAACTGACGAAGGCATATTGCCTGACATCGGATCCCGACGGGTCGACCAACCGTGACTACATGAAAGCCGCCATGCAAAACGGTATTCCTTGCGCCTTCATCGTTGGCAAAGACGCAAAAATCGAATGGATCGGCCACCCGATGTCGATCGACGACGTACTGGAGCAAGTCGTCAGTGATCGCTGGGATCGTGAAACTTACCGGGAGGAGTTTGCCGCGAAGCAAGAATCGCGTGCGATTATCACTCAGTTGAGTAAGTTGTTGCGTTCGAAGAAAGAAGACGAGGCGATCGAACTGATTGACGACTACATCGCCAATGGAAAATCCGAGGCCTCCAAGACGCAGTTGAAATCGATCAAGCTCAGTTTGCTGATGACGAGAGCCAAGACCGCTCAATCTGCGGCGAATCGTGTCGCCACTGAGATGTTAGCGGACGAATCGTTGGACGCTTCAGGGGTGAATCAAATCGCTTGGTCCGTCTACGAACTGAGCCGCGACAGCCAAGCGAAGAAGAATAATGTTTTACAGATGGCGTTGAATGCCACGCAGGACGCGGTTTCCGATGCGGGTGCCAATGCCGTTTATCTGATGGATACGATCGCTCACTTGCAATACGAACTTGGTGACCTCGCGTCCGCTATTGAAACGCAGCGTGCCGCCGTTGAAGCGGCTACGCCCGAAGTTCGCTCTCGTTTGGCGAAGTATCTCGCGACGCTGGAGAAAGAGGCTGCGGGTGAAAGCCCTTAACGCCTGAATTGATTTGATTCCGGATGAAGGCGTGGGGGCTATTCGGAGGCGGCTTTGTCGGCGGCTGGTTGGATTGTGCCGAACAGGTGGCCGCCTTTGGCGTCGTGCTGCCACGTACCGGCATACCGTCCGTCGTGAATCAGTACGCGTGAAGAGAACGTTCCCAGGCCTGGGATCCAAGCTCCGTCGAGCGTGATCACGGGAGTCGACCCGGACCAGAGGATTTTTAAGTCCATCGGAAATTCGCCGTCAACGTCGCCGTACCGGATTTTGACCTTGAGCCGGTACATGTCTTTTTCGGCCAGCGGTTCGCACGAAGCGATCGTGTAGGACTCTGGCTTCGGGGCCGCGTCGGGTTTGCCGTCGACCGTGAATTGGCCTGTGAAGGTTGCTCCGGAAAGGTAAGCCGCCAACCGAGCTTCGCGTCCGGTCGGGGAGGAATCGCCGGCGCTCATTTCGGTTGGCTGACCGGCGGGCGGGGCCGTCTGCGTCGGTGTGGCGGGAGGTTGGGCGTGAGCGGATGGGGCACATGCACCGGCGGCGAGCAGGCACATAGCGGTGTGGATCGTCGCGGCCAGGACCATGTTCGCGGTACGAAGTTTCATCACGTCGCCTTGGTAGTTGAGGGAAGAACGGGATAGGGGGGCCAAACGCGTTCGGGGCACCATTCATTATTGCAGACGTGTCGTCCGGCAGGTACGCGGGTTGCAGGTATGCGGGCGAATCGACAAACTTCGCGGTCGGCTCTCGGTTCCCGCGTGCGGTGCGTGTGGTTGTCGCTTCCCGGCGAGCCACGACAGACGCTTCACGTTTTGCTTTCTCTTACCCCCAACGAACCCTTGACGACGGAAACGAACGCACAGCATATGATCTCCGTCGCCGAGGATCTGTTCCCGCACCCGTCCGAGACACTGGTTATTGATGGGCATGCACTGCGTTACATCGACACCAAAGAGTCATCCGGCGAGGCTGGGCTGACGCTATTGTGCGTGCATGGGAACCCGACGTGGAGCTTTTATTACCGGAAGGCGATTGAGCGGTTTTCGCCGAGGTGCCGCGTTGTGGCGGTGGATCACATCGGGTGCGGACGCAGCGAAAAACCACCTGCCGACGAGTTCGCGTACACGATGGCCGCGCACCGAGATAACCTCGTCCGCGTGATCGATGAACTCGATTTGCAAAACATCGTCTTGCTCGCTCACGATTGGGGCGGAGCGATCGGTTTGTCGGCTGTCCATGAACGTCTCGATCGTGTGCGGGGAGTTGTGTTGCTCAACACGGCCGCGTTTCCTCCGCCGTACATGCCGCGCCGGATCGCGGCGTGTCGATGGCCGATTGTCGGGACTCCGGCGGTGCGTGGATTGAATCTGTTCGCTCGAGCGGCGATCACGATGGCAATGTCGCGAACGCGTTTATCCGATAACGCGGCGGCGGGTTTGCTCGCGCCGTACAACAGTTGGGAGAACCGTGTAGCGATCGATCGGTTCGTGCGTGACATTCCGTTGACGCCCGAACATCCGACGATGGCGACGTTGAGACAACTCGAGTCGGACCTGCCTGATTTTTCGAGCGTTCCGGTGCAACTGATTTGGGGGATGAAGGATTGGTGTTTCCGTCCGGAATGTTTACGACGGTTCGAGCAAGTGTGGCCTCATGCGTCGGTGAAGGAACTCGCCACGACAGGTCACTATGTGATTGAAGACAACCCTGAGGAAACGCTCGAAACGATGGAAACATTCCTGTCCCAGTTCGGCATCGCGGCGGCCCCAACGTCGTGAGCCGTCCGAGCGGTGAATTTTGCAGCAATCATGCGTGGAGGCTGCTCGCCTCATCGCTCTCTTCGCGCAGCGACGCGATCCGAATGGCGTGTGTGTTGGAGGCGACCGCACCGAAAGTCGGCAACGTGCATCCTGGGGCATGCTTCGATGATCTTACATATGCGGACTTTGTTGTCGCGGCGGGGATCACGGCCGATGCGA
>NZ_ANOH01000404.1 GCF_000346505.1 Aporhodopirellula sallentina SM41 | reverse complement strand
CGGTTGGCTGTTTTTAGAGTTGGCGGCGAAAGCGTGGAATCCAACGATTGTGTGGATGCCGGAACGTCGCTTCGCTTGGTCCGGCCTACGCGGGCGATGCGAAATTGACGGGCATGAATTAGCCAGCGTGCGTTCGCATCGCTTGCCCGGTAGAGAACCGCGGCTAACGCCGATTGGCTGATTGGGTCGCCCACGTAGCTCGGTCTTTCCAAGACCGAGTGCAGGCGTCGGTTGGCATCTCACCCGCCGCCGACCAAGGTCACGACTTCGACACGGTCGCCTTCTTTGACGACGTACTCGCCGTGTTGTTCCCGAGGAATCACGTCCTCGTTGACTTCCACGGCGAGGTAGTTCTTGGGGACCTCCACGTTCTGGATCAGTTCAGCGATCGGCATCGGGCGATCGACTTGCGTGGGTTTCCCGTTGACGGTGATCTCGATCATGAGGCTTCGTCGAACGCCGCGTCGAAGGCAACGTTGGACGGCGAGAAGTCGAGCTTCTTGGTGAACTCGCAGGCTTCGCGTGCGCCGAAGGTGCGTTCCATTCCCGAATCTTCCCACTCGATCGACAGCGGACCTTGGTAGTCGATCACGTTGAGGGCGCGGATGATTTCTTCGAAGTTCACGCCGCCTCGACCGGGGCTGCGGAAATCCCAACCGCGACGCGGGTCGCCGAAGTTCAAATGGCTGCAGTTGATTCCTGACTTGCCGTCGAGCGTCACGATCGCGTCTTTGATATGCACGTGGTAAATCCGGTCGGGGAACGCACGGATGAATTCCACCGGATCGATGCCCTGCCAGATCAAGTGGCTCGGGTCAAAGTTGAAACCGAACTCGGGGCGGTGGTCGAGTGCCTCGAGTGCTTTCTGTGCGGTGTAGATGTCGAACGCGATCTCGGTCGGGTGGACTTCGAGAGCGAAGCGAACCCCGCACTGACCGAAGACGTCCAGGATCGGGTTGAATCGCTCGGCGAGTAACTCAAAGCCGGCGTCGAGCATTTTCTGTGGGACCGGTGGGAACGAATACAGCAGGTGCCAAATGCTGCTGCCGGTGAAACCGTTGACCACGTCGACGCCAAACTTCTGGGCCGCCCGGGCGGTGTTGGCGAGTTCCTCGGCCGCACGTTCGTTGACGCCCGCTGGGTCGCCGTCGCCCCAAACGTATTCGGGCAGGATGGCCTGGTGACGCTCGTCGATGTTGTCCAGCACGGCTTGGCCGACCAAGTGAGCGCTGATCGCACGGCACTGCAGGTTGTGTTTGGCCAACAACGCGTGATGTTTTTCGCAGTAGTCATCTTCGGCGAGCGCCCGGTCGACTTCGAAGTGATCGCCCCAGCAAGCCAGTTCGATGCCGTCGTAACCGAACCCCGCGGTCATTTCGGCCATCTCCGTGATCGGCAAATCTGCCCATTGACCGGTAAAGAGCGTGACGGGACGAGGCATGGTAGGGCTCCTGGTGAGGATGTTATCGAGCGGGAAAGTTCAATGAGGGGATCATTTTGCACCAAGATTACCCTTATGGGCAATCAGGGGGTAGAATGCTGGGTTGAGGGGGATCCGCCCCCTTGATCGACGGTGTGCGAGCGCAATGATCGACTTGTTCGACTTTGTGTTTAGAACCGATCCGAAACGCGTTGTGAATGGATCAGCCAACGGGTGTTTGCCCTGGGTGTTGCGTATCGACCGTGGCAAAGTCCGACCGGCTGACAAATTTTGGAACCGATTATGGGTGCGGTACGACTATGGGTGCGGTGCGATTCTTGGTGCAATGGGCATCCGGCGTGACCGCGGGGCTTGGGAAGCATTGCCCGCAACGGAAGCCAAAACCGGCAAGGCACGATATTCATGCCGCTAGCTCGTTTGGATTCATGCCGCTGGCTCGTTTGGCATCATGCCACTGGCCTGTTTGGGCAATAACCACGCAGGTCGCCGGACGCCGGAGCGAAAAAACGAATTCATTTTTTCATTTTGCGCGTCAACTTACCGCACCGCTCGCTCGTCTATGACATGACGGGGTGAGGGAATCGGCGGCTCTTTTCTATTCTTCTTTTCGATAAACGGATATTGATTGTGACACGAGTGACCCATGGGGCATGGTTTTTGACGGTTGGTTGTTTGGGATTGGCGTTGGTCGGCGGTTGTGGCCTGGATGATGTGATTGTGCCGCCGGAACCCGCCGAGAAACTGAAGAATCACAACATTCTCGAAGGCGTGGAAGAGTCCGAAATCGAGAAGTATCGCGAGCTGATCGCTGCCGAAGAGGCTCGCCTGGAGGAAACGTACACGAGCGAAGCTTACCAGGCGATGATCGCCGAACAGGTAGGCCCCAACCAAGGAGTCGGCCATCCTGATGAGGAGCAAGATTGGGAGCAGAGCAGCGTTTCCTACGAACCTGATTCCGAAGACAGCCTCGCGTTGCCCGAAGACGAGTCGACCGAGCAATAACGGGCTCGGCTGAGGATACACCCGTTGGAGTGAAGCCTTTAGGCGACTCGGGTGTGGCCGGGCGGGGGGAGCGTGGACTGCAACGATTGTGGGATGCCGGAACGGCGCTGCGCTTGGTCCGGCCTACGGGGGCGATGCAAAATCGACGGGCATGGATTGGTCGATGTGCGTTGGTATCGGTTGCCGGGCAGAGAACCGCGGCGAATGCCGATTGGCTGATTGGGTTGCCCACGTAGCTCGGTCTTTCCAAGACCGAGAGCAGGGGTCGGTTTGGGGATGTCGCGAGATGTTTTGATTGGATAGCGAGTTCGATCGTGTCTTGCCCGCCTCGGAGAGGCAGACCTACGTGGCCCAACAAGGCGGCAGGGTCGTTGGCGAGATCCGCGTGGGGCGAGAAATGCTCGTCGCAAAATGAGAAAACACCGCTAGTCGCAATTTGAGATTGCCGCTATTCTGGCGATGTCGGTCTTTTCGCCGACCATGGCGTCTCCACCGGAGCACCACTGACGGGGCCAAAAATTGATTCATCTCTTTTCACCTCTGTCTTGTTCCATCTCGTCTTAGGTCGATTCGAGGTGGCGGAACCAGCCCAAACGCACGTCGTTGCGAGCGGACGGTTGGTGACGGGCCGGAATTGGGGCGTCCAGCCATGCTTCTGCGTTGATTCTTGAAGGCTTGCATTAACGATGACGGTTTGCCGGGGTGTTCGAGGTGCGACAACAGTCGACACCGATGATCGAGACGAGATTTTGAAGGCGACGACGCAATTGCTCGCACTGATGATTCGTCGCAACGACATCCAAACCGCTGACCTGGCCAGCGCGATCTTTACCGTGACCAAGGATCTGCAGAGCGAATTCCCCGCCCTCGCGGCCCGGCAACTCGGGTTGCTCGAAGTGCCGCTGTTGTGCAGTTACGAAGTGTCCGTCGAGCGATCGCTGCCTCGCTGCATCCGCATCCTGTTGCACTGGAACACCGATCGCAGCCAATCGGAAATCCATCACATCTATATCCGCGAGGCCGTCAAACTTCGTCCCGACTTGAGTCAATTGCCCTCGGTCGATTTCGAGGAACTCGAGCAATGGATTCAAGAACACTTGCGAGACGACCTTTGAAACTGCACTGGATCGCATCCACATCACTGAGCCTCGTGCGGGCCGTTCAGACCTGTGCGGCGCCGCACTTTCACGGTCCGAAAACCAACGCGGGTGTGAAAAAGTCTTTGGGCGGGTTTGCGCTCAAAGACACCGGTGCGATGTCGCAATTCATCAGTGATTCCGAGCGGGTCAGCGAACGACTGATTTCCGCGTCGGTGTCCGAACGCGAGTTTTGGGATCACCTCAGCGACGAACTGATTTCGGCGGGAAATGACACGGCCATCACGCCGCAACTATGTGAGGTCGCGTTGCTGCGTTCGGGCCACTCGCAGTTGCAGTCGGATCAGACCGCCGCAGCGATTCATCGTTCAATCGATAATTGCCGGCGATTGCTCATGACGGACTCCCCACGGTTCGCCGATCAACTGCGTCTGCGTTACGCACCTCTCAAACAAGCCTACGAGGCGTACGGGCCGGGCATCGTTCGTTCGATCGGCAAACAAATTTGGAGCGGTTCGCCGCCGGCCAATTGGTGGCCCAAACGCGTCACCGTCCACGCGGTCACGCCGCTGCACAGTGGCGCCGCCGGGCGCAGCAGCTACCAAGCCTGCGTGTGGATCGAAGCGGTCCTGACGGACATCTCGCCGAACGTTCCGGAGTGGTTGCGGTTGGTCTATCAGCTCACGCAAATCGCCGTGGACGGTCACACCCGAACGCACCTAACGGGCGCGTCTGGGACGACCGCGGTGCTGGGGGTGGGCGGAGTTCTGAAAAGCAAATCAGCCAAGCCGATCTCGGGCAAACCGATCTCGCCGAACCCGACCAACACCGGGAAACCGACAAACGCGAACCCGGTGCCCTCCGCCGACGTATCGCATGGGACCGGTGCAGGCGATGGCACGTCCGGCGGCGACAGCAAACCGGGAACGGAGTTGCCGTGGGCTCTCGGCAGCATTCCGGTCGTGTTGCACCAAGCGGCCGAGGCGGGGCTGCTTTCCGGTGATTCGCTGCCGATTGAACAAACACTCGACCTCTGGTGGCAATCCGAGGAAACCTTCATGCAGTCATCGCTCGCTACGTCATCGAGTGAAATCGCTTTGGACCGCGGTGTCCCCGAAACCGCCGACGTGCTCGCGCGTTGGTGGGAAGAACACGGCCGCGACGCCTCGGCGTTTCCGATTGCACTCAAACAGCTCGCAAAAATGCTTGCTACCCCGACCGACAAGAAAGGACGCTGATGGCCGCCTACCTCGCCGTCCAAACCGGTCAAGAAAAAGGGATCCAGTATCCGCTCGACCCCGAACGCCCGATGCACATCGGCCGCGCGATCGGGTGCGACATTATGTTGTCTGACCCCAACAGCAGCCGGTTCCACGCGGTGGTTTATTACGAAGACCACTCCTGGCATTTGCGTGACACGAATAGTCGCAACGGTACGCTCGTCAACGGTCAACGTGTCGACGACGCTCGATTGGTCGACCAAACCAAAATCGTGATCGGCAAGACCTCTTTGCAATTGGTCAGCACCGACGACGATCCGGCCGGCGCCGAGGCACTCTCGCAGACGCTCTATCACGACATCGATCACTGGAAGGCTCGTGAGTCGGACGTGGTTCGCGAGGCCGGTGAACTCGTCGCCCAACCGCAACATTTGCTCGACCTGTATCAACTGAGCCTCTCGCTGCTCAACGGCCAGAAGCCGAGCGAGGTGATCGACACGACGCTGGAATTGCTGCTCGATCGGACCGGCGTGGAGCTGATCGCGTTGGCGGTCGACGGCGGTGACGGACGTTGGAAAGTCCGCCGGCAGTACCCGCAAAAAAGCACACCGCTGAAGTTCGACCGGGCCCAACTCAAACGCGTCGCCAAGGGAGGCGAGGTGTTCATCAGCGAACACCCCGGCACCGTCGAGAGCGGCGGCATGGCGACTCATTGCCTGATCGTGCCGATCATCGAAGAAGACAAATCGCTCGGCGTGTTGATTTTCCATCAAAAGGGACACACATTCTCTGATTCGATCGTCGATCTCGCGGTCGGCGCCGCGGGGTTGCTCGCGATGGGCCTGACGCAGTCGACCGTTACCGAAAACCTGCGTGTCGAAAACCAACGCATCGCGGATCGCAACGCGGACCAAGGTGAGTTGGTCGGCGACAGCAAAGTGATGCGGAAGCTGAAAGAACGAATCGCTCGTGTCGGACGGGCCAACGGATCGGTTTTGATCCGCGGCGAAAGCGGCTCGGGGAAGGAACTCGTCGCCCGTGCGGTACACCGCGCCAGCAATCGCAACGATCGCCCGATGCTGACGGTGAACTGCGCCGCGATCCCTCGCGACCTGCTCGAAAGCCAACTGTTTGGCCACAAGAAGGGATCATTCACCGGTGCCGACAGCGATCACACGGGTTTGTTCGAACAAGCCGACCAGGGCACGTTGTTCCTCGACGAGATCGGCGAAATGAGCCTCGAAGGCCAAGCCAAACTGTTGCGGATCCTTGAAGGCCATCCGTTCCTGCCCGTCGGGGCGAGCAAACAGGTCAACGTCGATGTGCGGGTGATCGCGGCGACCAACCGCGACCTGACGGATTTCGTTCGCGACGGTCGCTTCCGCGAAGACCTCTACTACCGGTTGAGCGTTTTTGAATTGCCGGTGCCTCCACTGCGTGATCGTGGCGAGGACATTAATACGTTGGTTGACCACTTTCTCGCGCACTTCCTCAAACAACACGGCCGGCCACAACTCGCGCTGTCCGATGACGCCCGCGAACGCCTGCTGACCTACGCGTGGCCGGGAAACGTACGTCAACTGCGGAACGTGATCGACAGCGCCGTCGTGATGGCCGATGAACCGGAGATCGTCGCCGAAGACCTCGGGCTGCGCGACGCCGGGTTGTCAAACATTGACACGCTGCGGATCGACGTTTGGGAACGAAGGCTGATCGAAAAAGCACTCAACCGGACCAGCGGCGGGGTTCCCGAAGCGGCGAAGTTGCTGGGGATCAGCCGAGCGACCGCGTACCGCAAAATCAGCGAATACGACATCGACCGCACGTGAGTGCCGCACGCGGCGAGCCGGGCGTTCACCGCCGAGCCATCCTGTCGGCACCGGGTTCGCGTGGCGACGTCAATCCGATCGTCGCAATCGGTCGCGAACTGACCCGGATGGGTTTCGAATGCCACGTCAGTGTCGCCGAACCGTACGCCGAAATCGTCGAGAACGCGGGACTGATCGCGAACGTGGTGATCGATCGCGAAACGTTCGATCGCGTGGTCTCACAAACGCATTTTTGGCGGCCATGGACAGGGGCGCGTCGCGTGTTGACCGAGGTCGCCGAGAAGTTTTTCCAGCCGCACCTGAGTTTGCTCGATCGACTTTTTGTTCCCGGCTCGACCGCCGTCGTTGCCCACCCGCTGGACTTCGCCGCCCGCGTGTTTCGCGACGTCACTCCCGAGTGCCGGTTGTCGAGCGTGCATTTGGCACCGGCGATGATGCGATGCCCCGAGTCGCCACCGCGCCTGTTGCCGGACCGAGGTTGGACACGGGCGGTATTGCCCGAGGGTTGGCCGCGGCTGAACCGACTGACGTATTATCTCGCCGACATCGCGTTTCTCGATCCCGCGCTCGCACCAGCAATCAACGAAGAGAGAAAACGCAGAGCGGGCCTCACCCCCGTGCGTCGTCTGCTCAACGAGTGGTGGCATTCGCCGGACCAGATTCTCGCGTTGTACCCGCGGTGGTACGCACCGGAAATTTTCCAGCAGTACGCACAACCGCGAGGCGATGCCGCGGCCCTGCAATCCGTCGGTTTTCCTCTCGATGATGGAGAGAGTCATGGGGATGCTGACGGTGAGTCTGACGTGTCGCCCCCCGAGACCAACACGTCGATCCCAGTCCAACCGATCGCTCGCAGGCCGCCCGCGTTCACCGAACCGATTCCGCGAGACAAACCGCTGCTGGTCACCACCGGTTCGGCGCATCACGGCGACGAGTCGTTCGTCACACGCGTCGCCGAGATCGCGGCTGCTTCAGGTGTCAGCGTCGTTTGGTGTTGCCCATCGAATCCCGGCGGCGTGACACATCCCAATATTCGCTGTGTCGGCTACATCCCGTTGGGGCAATGGTTGCCGCATTGCCGCGGCATCATTCATCACGGCGGGATCGGAACGACGAGCCGAGCCATTCACGCCGGAACGCCCCAACTGATCCGCCCGATGGCGTTCGACCAATTCGACAACGCCGCGCGAGTCGAACGGTTGGGCTTTGGCGTCTACCTGCGACACGACCGCTATCTTGCTGGCGCGATTGACGAACTACTCGCGATGGCCGACGGACAAACGGTATCGCCGCCCGCCGAACCGGATACTCGAGTCGCCGCCGAGGTCGCCGCCGAGCGTGCCGCGAAACTGATCGCGGGCTTGCTCGCCCCGTCGCGTGATGCGAATCGATCGGCGTCGCATCGCTAGGCGAGCGAACCGATTTATCGCGACTCAAACGGTTGGCTTGCGGAATTTATAACGGTCAGTTGGGATAGGTTGCCGAGCGAGAAAACCACACCGGAAATTTATCTTTGCTGGCATTGTTCGAAACGGTCACCGAGCGTTGTCGGCACGCGTAAAAAAAGACGTGATTTACGCAAGACAACCTCGCGTCGATGAACACAAAATCACTTTCCTGCGCCTTCTTATATGCCGTTGTCAAATTTGGCCTGCTGTGTAATAGTGTCGCACAAAGCTCACTTCGGTGAGCTTTCCCCAAACCTGACTTTGTTACATTTTTCACAAAGTGTTCGCGTTCATGCCCGCTACTCAACACCGCACGGTCGTTAAACAAGGCCTTGATCTTCCCATCCTCGGTTGTCCCGAGCAGCGAGTCGAAGCCGGTCCCTTGGTTCGCACGGTAGCTTTGTTGGGCGACGATTACGTCGGCATGAAGCCTACCATGTTGGTTGCCGCGGGCGACCGCGTTTCGCTCGGCCAGCCACTCTTCGAAGACAAGAAGACCCCCGGCGTTATCTATACATCGCCCGCATCGGGAACCGTCGGCGAAGTCATCCGCGGCAAGAAGCGGAAGTTCGAAGCGATCACGATTAACGTCGATGGTGACGACGCGATCGAATTCGCAAACGCCCGCGAGAAAGACCCCGTCGCGATCGGTGGTGAAGCCGTTCGATCGGTGCTCGTCGAAAGCGGCCTGTGGACATCGCTCCGCACTCGTCCGTACGGGAAGGTGCCGACGATCGATTCGACTCCGAGTTCGATCTTCGTCACCGCGATCGACACCAACCCCTTGGCCGCCGACCCGTCGGTCGTGGTGAGCGAACGGAAAGACCAATTCGTCCTCGGCCTTCAAGCACTCACCCAACTCGGTGCCGGCAACGTTTACGTCTGCAAAGCCGACGGAGCTTCGGTGCCCGGCGAAGAAGTCGCGGGCGTCACGTTCGCCGAGTTCGCCGGACCTCACCCTGCAGGACTTCCGGGCACACACATTCATTTCCTCGATCCGGTCGGACCAACCAAAACGGTCTGGCACATCGGTTACCAGGACGTCATCGCGATCGGGTCGTTGTTCCAAACCGGAAAGCTCGATCCGCGACGCGTCATCTCATTGGCGGGACCGAAGGTCAACCAACCACGGTTGATCGAAACCCGGCTCGGCGCCTGCATCGACGAACTGCTCGAAGGTGCGGTCGACACCGAGTGCAAACTGCGTCCGATTTCGGGCTCGGTGCTCGACGGTCACACCGCCACGGCCCCACACAACTACCTCGGTCGCTATCACCGACAGGTGTCGGTAATCGAGGAAGGTGACCACCGTGAATTCCTGGGTTGGCAAAAACCCGGGTTTGACAAATTCTCGGTCACTCGCGTTTTCGCATCGGCGATCAACCCGTCTCAGAAGTTCGCATTCACGTCGTCGACCGGCGGCAGCGAACGAGCCATGGTGCCGCTGGGCACTTACGAGAAGGTGATGCCACTGGACATCTTGGCGACCCAGTTGTTGCGAGCGTTGATCGTCCGCGACACCGACTCCGCCCAGGCACTCGGTGCGTTGGAACTCGAAGAAGAAGATCTCGCGTTGTGCACGTTTGTGTGCCCAGGCAAGTATGAATACGGTTCGCTATTGCGACAAAATTTGACCACGATCGAACGTGAAGGCTAAATCAATATGAAACCACTGCGTGACGCTTTCGACCGCGTTCACCCCTTATTCGCAAAGGGGGGGATCTTAGAGAAAGCCTACCCCATCTACGAAGCGACCGACACGTTCCTGTTCACTCCCGGTGAAACCACCGAGGGTCGGACACACGTTCGCGACGGCATCGACCTCAAACGCATGATGATCATGGTCGTCGTTGCGTTGATCCCGGTCACCCTGTTCGGCATGTGGAACACGGGTTATCAAGCCAACACCGCGATCGTGCAAATGACCGAAGCCGACGTGCCGATCGAGTACGACTGGCACAATACGGTTCACACCGCGATCGGTCTCGGACACGACCCGGGGAATTTCCTCGACAACTTTGTGTACGGGGCGATTTTCTTCATACCGATATACGTCGTTTGCATGTTTGTCGGTGGACACGTTGAGATGGTCTTCTCGGTGCTGCGAGGCCACGAGATCAACGAAGGCTTCCTGGTGACCGGGTTGCTGTTTCCGTTGACCCTCCCGGCGTCGATTCCTCTGTGGCAGGTTGCCGTGGGGATCGCGTTCGGTGTGATCGTGGCGAAGGAAGTGTTCGGCGGGACGGGACGTAACTTCCTCAACGTCGCACTGACCTCTCGCGCGTTCCTGTATTTCTCATACGCCGGTGACATCAGCGGCGACAAAGTTTGGACAGCCGTCGACGGGTTCAGTGGTGCGACCGCACTCGGCCAAATGGCGGTTGTTGAAAAGGGAGCGATCGAGTCGCTCAGCCAAGTCCAATACGTTTGGGGCGAAACCGGCGAAATCAGTTGGATGAGTGCCTTCCTCGGAACCATCCAAGGATGCGTCGGCGAAACCAGTGCGTTGCTCTGCTTCGTCGGTGCGTTGATCTTGATCGCGACCGGCATCGGATCCTGGCGGATCATGTCGGGCGTTGTCCTCGGCGTTATCGGCACCAGCCTGCTGCTCAATTTCGTCGGCAGTGAAACCAACGCGATGTTCGAAGTTCCGTTTTACTGGCACCTCGTCATCGGCGGACTCGCCTTTGGTCTCGTCTTCATGGCAACCGACCCGGTCAGTGCCTCGATGACCCAGAAAGGAAAATGGATCTACGGCATCCTGATCGGTTTCATGACCGTCCTGATCCGAGTCATTAACCCCGCATTTCCCGAAGGGATCATGTTGGCGATTTTGTTCGGCAACGTGTTCGCTCCATTGATTGATTATTTCGTCGTCCAATCCAACGTCCGCCGGAGGGTCGCCCGCTATGCCAGCTAAAGATTCGGTTCCAGGAACGATCCTGATCGCGGCGCTGTTGTGTGTCGTCTGCTCACTCGCGGTGAGTGCCGCCGCCGTGGCGCTGCGACCGTACCAGATCGCCAACGAAGTTCTTGACCAACAAAAGAACATCCTCGACGCCGCGGGCTTGCCGACCGACGAGTTCGGTAAACCCGCATCGGAGTTGTCCAAGAATGAAATCGATAACCTCTACACTTGGGTTAGCGAACAAATGGTTGACCTCGACACCGGCGAGGAAAACAACGAAATGGATCCGACCAAATTCGACTTGGTCGAATCGGCAACGGACCCAACCTTGTCGACCGAGATCGTTCCCGATCCGTACGACCCCGGCGAAGACCGTCGTCCGAAAACGATGAAGGTTTACTTCGTCCGCAAAAACGGCGAAGGCCCGATCCGCCAAGTCGTTTTGCCAATCTACGGCAAAGGACTGTGGGGAACTCTCTACGGTTACCTCGCACTCAAGAGCGACCTCGAGACGATCCAAGGGATCACGTTCTACCAACACAAAGAAACGCCTGGACTCGGCGGTGAAGTCGACAACCCGGCGTGGAAAGCACAGTGGAACGGACTGAAACTGTACGACGAGAATGGCGAACCCGCCGCACAGGTCTTCAAAGGCCCGGCACCTGACGCCGACCCGTACAGCGTCGACGGCCTCTCCGGAGCAACCATCACGAGCCGCGGTGTCACCGCCCTGGTTCAGTACTGGGCGAGCGAACAGGGTTACGGCCCGTTCCTGAAGAAACTCGCTGAAAAGATGCAACAAGAATCCGCCGAAGCCGACACCGCCTCGGTATCGCGTCCAACGAATGACCTTTCCGCAGAAGCCGTCCGCCGCGCCCCGTTGCTGACGGATGCGGCACGAAACGATACACGGTCAAACGAAACACGGCTAAGTGACACACTGCTGACTGACACCCTGCCGAATGACAAACTGCCCACTACCTCGACGATGAAGGTTGGAGCTTAACTATGTCTCAAAAACCAGTCGACGTGCTCGTCGACCCGATTGTCAACAACAACCCGATCGCTCTGCAGATCCTCGGTATCTGCTCGGCTCTCGCGGTGACGACCAAGATGGAAACATCGCTCGTCATGGCACTCGCCGTGGTGTCGGTGACGGCATGCAGTAACCTCGCCGTGAGTGCCATCCGGTCCTATATCCCGAGCAGCATCCGGATCATCGTGCAGATGACCGTGATCGCGTCGCTCGTGATTGTTGTCGACCAATTCCTCAAAGCCTTCTTGTTCGACATCAGCAAACAACTATCGGTGTTCGTCGGACTAATCATCACGAACTGTATCGTGATGGGACGTGCCGAAGGCTTCGCCATGAAGAACTCCGCCGGGATCAGTTTCCTCGACGGAATCGGCAACGGACTCGGTTACGGATTCGTGCTAGTCGTGGTCGCATTCTTCCGTGAACTCTTCGGCAGCGGTTCGCTGTTCGGCATCACGCTGATGGAACTCGACCGTAACGGCGGTTGGTACGCTCCCAACGGCTTGATGCTCTTGCCACCGAGTGCGTTCTTCATCATCGGAATCATGATTTGGGTGATCCGACTCAACAAACCTGAACAAATCGAAGAGGCCTGAGAGAACCATGGCTACATTTGAAACTCACCTCAGCATTTTCCTGCAGGCCGTCTTCGTCGAGAACTTGGCACTGGCCTTCTTTCTCGGAATGTGCACGTTCCTGGCAGTCAGTAAGAACGTGAAGGTTGCGATCGGTCTCGGCATCGCCGTGGTCGTGATCGAAACCATCACGGTTCCCGCGAACCAGTTGATCTACTCGCTGTTGCTCAAGAAGGGTGCCCTGACCTGGGCCAACGGGTTCATCCCCGAATCGACGATCAACTTCAGCGAGGTTGACTTGACCTTCCTCGGCTTCATCAGCTTCATCGGCGTGATCGCGGCGTTGGTTCAAATCCTCGAGATGTTCTTGGATAAGTTCCTGCCGTCGCTCTACAACGCTCTCGGTATTTTCTTGCCGTTGATCACGGTGAACTGTGCGATCCTCGGTGCATCGCTGTTCATGCAAGAACGCAACTACTCGTTCCCCGAATCGGTGACGTACGGATTCGGATGCGGCGTCGGCTGGGCTCTCGCGATCATGGCACTCGCCGGAATCCGTGAAAAACTGAAATATTCGGACGTTCCTCCGCCACTTCGCGGTTTGGGAATCACGTTCATTACGGTTGGACTGATGTCGCTCGCGTTCATGTCGTTCAGCGGTATCCAACTGTAGAGACGGTGGTGCTCGTCGCGAGCACGCTTTCGTCGCCACGCTTGCTCGAGCGAGTGTGGCACCGCCGCCCGAGGCGGCACCCCCTCAATCGAAACAACCCATTGGCCGGCTGAACCGCCCGCCACACCATTCATGCCCGCCAACCATTCATGGCAGTGAGTCTTTCCTGATGTTAACGTCTACCCTTTTGATCGGTGCCGCTCCGAGTGCGATCGTTGCCGTCGGCGTCGCGATGTTCACACTCATCGTTTTGGCGCTCGTCTTGCTGATTCTCGCGGCTAAGAAACAACTCGTTTCTTCCGGTGCGGTCAAAATCCTGATCAATGATCAAAAAGAGATCTCGGTTCCCGCCGGCGGGAAACTCCTCGGTGCTCTCGCCGATGCCGGCATCTTCGTATCGAGTGCCTGTGGCGGCGGTGGTACCTGTGCCCAGTGCCGGGTGAAGGTCCAAGAAGGCGGTGGTGAACTGTTGCCGACCGAGGAAGGACACATCACGAAGAAAGAAGCCGCCGAAGGTGAACGCCTCAGTTGCCAGGTCGCTGTCAAACAAGACATGAAGGTCGAGGTTCCACCAGAAGCCTTCGATACCAAGAAGTGGGAATGCACCGTTCGCAGCAACAACAATGTTGCAACGTTCATTAAAGAGTTCGTCCTCGAACTGCCCGAAGGCGAAGAAGTCGACTTCCGTGCCGGTGGTTACATCCAGATCGAATGCCCACCACACGAGATTCACTACAAAGACTTCGACATCGAAGAGCGTTTCCATCCCGATTGGGATCAGTACAAGATCTGGCGTTACGTTTCGAAGGTTGACGAGCCTGTCGTGCGGGCATACTCGATGGCAAACTACCCGGGCGAAAAGGGCATCATCATGCTTAACGTCCGTGTCGCATCGCCGCCGCCACGTGCTCCCGAAGGAACTCCTCCAGGGAAGATGAGCAGTTGGATCTTCTCGCTCAAGCCGGGCGACAAGGCCACGATCAGCGGTCCTTACGGTGAGTTCTTCATCAAAGACAGCCAAGCCGAAATGGTTTACATCGGTGGCGGTGCCGGGATGGCTCCTCTGCGAAGTCACATCTTTGAATTGTTCAAACGCCAAAAGACCGACCGCAAAGTCAGCTACTGGTACGGCGGACGAAGTGCTCGCGAATTATTCTACGTCGATCACTTCCGCGACATCGAAAAGGACTTCCCGAACTTCAAATTCAACATCGCGCTTTCCGAGCCCGCACCGGAAGATAACTGGGACGGCTACGTCGGATTCATCCACCAAGTGTTGCTCGACAACTACCTCAGCACACACCCGGCACCGGAAGACATCGAGTACTACATCTGTGGTCCTCCGATGATGAACGCGGCTGTGTTCAAGATGCTCGATGACCTCGGCGTCGAACCTGAGAATATCGCATACGATGACTTCGGCGGCTGATCGAAATCACCCATGACAAAGCGAACTCGCATGACGCGACGTGGTTTCTCCCCCGTCGCGTTTTTTCTTATCACCGTCGTCGCGCTGAGCAGTTTGCCCGTCGCGTTGCCCGTCGCGTTGGCCGTCGCGACGCCGGTACTCGCTGCCGCCGGCCCCGGTGACACGCCCGACGCCGGCGACAACCCCGGCACCGGATTGTCACCACGGATGCTCGCCTTCCGTGGTGCAACGATGGGGACGACATATACGGTCAAGGTCTCCGATCCTCCGGCGAAGAATGACTCGGCCGAAGATTCCGTAGACAAGTGGGCGGAGGAAACCTCGTTCGCCATCGATGCGGAGCTGCGCCGCGTCAACGATCAGATGTCAACGTATCTGAAATCGAGCGAGTTGAGCCGGTTCAATGAATCCACCTCAACGGATTGGTTCGAAGTCAGCCCCGAGACCGCCGAGGTGGTTCAGTTCGCACTCGAAGTTGGTGAAGCCTCGCAAGACAGGTTCGATGTGACGGTCGGTCCTCTCGTCGATCGATGGAGTTTCGGTCCGGGCAAACGCAATCGCGACATCCCCAGCGACGAGGAACTCGAAGACCTCGGCCGTCAAATCGGCCAACAACACCTCGAGGCTCGAATCGATCCACCGGCACTAAAGAAATCGATCCCCGAACTGCGTGTCGACCTTTCCGCAATCGCCAAGGGACACGGCGTCGACCGAGTCGTTGAGATGTTGCTCTCTCGCGGTGCGAAGAACGTCTTCGTTGAAATCGGCGGTGAGGTTCGTGTCGCGGGTGCCAAGGTGACCGATCGTGGAACGACACCTTGGATGGTCGGCATCCAACGTCCTGATGCGGTGGCGAACCAGGTCGCGGTCGCTCATCCGATGAAAGACAACGCGATGGCGACATCGGGCGACTACCGGAACTATTTCGAGGTCGCCGGGGAACGGTTTTCGCACACGATTGATCCGGTAACACGCCGCCCGGTCCGGCACGACATGGCGTCGGTAACCGTCATCGCGCCGACGTGCATGGCCGCGGACGCGTGGGCGACCGCGCTCAATGTGCTGGGGCCTGACGCGGCATTTGATTTGGCAAAGAAACATAATCTCGATACGCTGCTGATGAGCCGACGCGGTGACGCAGCAAACGACGGCGGAGTCGAACACACATCGAACCAAGGGAACAACATGAACGTGATCGGAACCGGCGCACTCGCGAGCGTGGCGGAACAAATGATGGCGGCTCAAACCGACGCGGCCGGCCAAGGCGGATTCGGCGAGAGAATGATGCCGATTCTGATCCTCACCGCGATCGGATTCGGAGCCGTCTTGATCGCAATGGCGGTCGGCGTGATCTTCGGTCGCAAAAGCATCAGCGGTTCCTGCGGCGGCCTGAACGCGAGAACTGATCCCGACGGCGTTTCGCGTTGTTCGATGTGCAGCAACCCATCGGACGGCTGCAAAGAACTGCGAGAGAAGATCGAAAACGGCCAACACGCAACCAACGTGAATCCGTAGTCTTCGTTCTCCCTATCACTCTTAGCGGCGGCGTTATCGCAAAAGCAAAACATCGCATGGGGGAGAGAACCCGTCGGTCGATTCGAATCCAGATTCGAACTCGCGATGCGTCACGACCAAGACCTAGAGCTCAAAGCCGTAGCGAAAGTCGCCAAGACTTTCGGTGATTCACGAGCCCTCCCGAAACTCTTAGTGAGTTTCGCTACCGTAAAATTTAGCTTTGACGCACCGCGAGGCCGGTTTGGCCTCCATGCAACTTCACGCAAAATTCGCGGCGGACTGCTCACGGAGACGGCTCCGCTCCACGGGTGTACCGATCGAATTCCGACCGTTGGTTTCCGACGGAACCTATTCAAATGCCTCGACAACTAGTTTGCCCGGGAGGCGTAGCACCTGTTGTCCTCGGGAAACCGCGGCTAACGCCGATCGGCTGATGAGTTTTCAGATTGGTTTCGGTTCAATCTAAAATTTGACGTGTGAGATCCCGGTGGCTGGATACGCCAGAATTCAGGCCACCGAACTTTGGCGACATCCGCGCCGTCATTTGAAAAAACTTCCTAGCGTCATCCTGACGCATCGCCTCCTTATTCGGGCGAGGGAAATAAACATCTTCTTTCGTTTAGCCTATACTAAGTACGCATGTCGGTAGTTTTCTCTTGAGAAACCTATCGTTTTCTTCGATTGAACTCGTCACGCTAGTTTGCCCCGAATGGACCCGATCGCATTATCTGTAGACGATCTAACCGTTGCCTATCATCGCAAACCCGTGATTTGGGATGTTGAGTTCGACATCCCTCAGGGCAAACTCGTCGGAATCGTGGGTCCCAACGGTGCGGGCAAGAGCACGCTACTCAAGGCGATCATGGACCTGATCCCGAAGGCGTCTGGACGAGTCGAGGTTTTCGGAAAACCGTACCACCAATCATTGCACAGGGTTGGTTACGTACCCCAGCGCGAGAGCGTCGATTGGGATTTCCCCGTCGACGCGCTCGATGTCGTCACGATGGGGTTGTATCGCCGTGTCGGTTGGTGTTTGCCGATCCGCAAGAAACACCGCGAAGCCGCCAAGGAAGCACTCGCACGGGTCGGGGTCGCCGACCTTGCCCATCGCCAAATCAGCCAGCTTTCCGGCGGTCAACAACAGCGGACGTTTCTCGCCAGAGCATTGGTACAGGACGCCGATTTGTATTTGATGGATGAACCGCTCGCGGCGGTCGATGCGGCGACCGAAGCTGCGATCGTCGAACTTCTCAAACAAATGCAAGCGGACGGCAAGACCGCCATCGTCATCCATCATGATCTGCAAAGTGTTCCGGACTATTTCGATCATGTCGTGTTATTGAACATGCGGGTCGTTGCGTCGGGACGCACCGAAGATGTGTTCACGAACGAGAACTTGCAAAAGACCTACGGCGGACGCCTGACGTTGTTGGATGAAGCAACCGAAGCGATGCGACGACGGGAGCGTGGGATTTGAGCGAGCACCTTTGGCGTGTGCTGAGTCTGCAAGATCACAACACGCGAGTGGTCATATTCGGTACCGCGATTCTCGGTTTCGCCGCAGGTCTGGTCGGTTGCCTGACGCTGCTGAGGCGTCGTGCGCTCGTGGGCGACGCGTTGGCTCACGCGGCGCTGCCCGGCATCGCGGGGGCGTTCCTAATCGCCACAGCATTGGGCGCCGACGGGAAGTCACTGCCGATCCTGTTGCTCGGCGCGACCATGTCGGGACTGTTTGGGATTGTCAGCATCCTGCTGATCCGGCGAATGACGAGGATCAAGGAAGACGCCGCGTTGGGGATCATCCTCAGTGTCTTCTTTGGGCTCGGTGTCGCGTTGCTCGGGATTGTCACGCAAATGGACCGCGGCAACGCTGCCGGGTTGGAATCGTTCATCTACGGAAAAACCGCGACCATGACCGCGGGCGATGCCAAGTTGATCGCGGTGACGTCAACGGTCTGCGTTCTCCTGTGCATCGCGTTGTTAAAAGAATTCAAACTGCTGTGCTTTGACGAGGCGTTCGCGGGAGCACGCGGTTATCCGGTCGTTTTGCTCGACGCGATTTTAATGAGCATCGTGGTAATCGTCACGATCGTTGGTTTGCAGGCGGTAGGTCTCGTTCTCGTGATTGCGTTGTTGGTGATTCCCGCCGCATCAGCGAGGTTTTGGACCGACCGTCTGATCGTGATGATGGTCATCGCCTCGGTGCTCGGGATGGTCGGTGCGTTCGTCGGTTCGGCCGCCAGCGCGATGCTGCCGCGTTTGCCATCGGGTGCCATGATCGTCCTCGCTGCCGGTACCGGGTTCCTGGTCAGCTTTCTGATCGGCACCCGACGAGGGGTGCTCGTTCGGTTGTGGCGACGCAGGCAACTCAACGAAAGCATTGATCACCAA
>NZ_ANOH01000403.1 GCF_000346505.1 Aporhodopirellula sallentina SM41 | reverse complement strand
TTGAACCGTTTTCTATAACCGACGGTTGAGGAGGGAATCGCCCCAAGACCTTTGCCGCAGGCACTCCCCGCTCCGTGCGCGGGCCAGACCTGTAGATAGTCTGGCATCGCCTTGAATCGCTCGGCGGACCGGAACAGGTCCCGGGCTCCGGGCTCTGCGGTGCCTTCGATCTTCGCCGCTTCCTCGAGCAAATCAGGACGTCCGATCGAGCCGACAAAGACGAAATCTCCCGTGAAGATTCCCATCGGCTCATCCGCACCGCCACCCTGGTCCGTCACAACAAACGAGATGCTCTCCGGTGTGTGGCCAGGCGTGTGCATCACCTCAAACCGAATCTTGCCGATCATGAACGAGTCTCCATCGTGGACGAACTCGTGATCGTACTGATCCGCATATAGGTACTTCCATTCGTCCGGACCTTCGTCGGACAGATACAACTTTGCCCCGACACGATCGGCCAGTTCGCGAGCCCCGGAAACGTAATCAGCGTGGATGTGCGTTTCGGCAACCGCTACCACACGAACACCTTCGCGTTCTGCCATCTCAAGGTACTGCTCGATGTCTCGGCCTGGGTCAACAATGACCGCCTCGTTCGCACGTTGGCATCCGACCATGTAAGACGCGTGAGCCAGTTTTTGATCGTAGAAGTATTTCAGTAACATGTTTCCGCTTTCGCAATTGACAGAAATGAAGGATTAAGAGATCGCTGACTTGAACAGCACAAAACACGCGATCAAAACGACCGCGATTGAAAATGTTTTCTGAAGCGTCGGGCCTTTGAGCTGCTGTGCGACCAATCCACCCAACCACATGCCCACAAAGCCACCGAGCAAAAATTGCAGCGTCAGAGTGAGCGACACCTCGTTGCCACTGAGCACGTGCGACGTCACCCCGCTAACGCTGACCATGACAATCACCAGCAACGAGGTTCCCACTGCGCGATGAATCGTCATTCCACTGAAAAGCACCAATGCCGGAACGATGACAAATCCGCCACCGACGCCGAACATCCCGGACAGCACTCCCGTCGCGAGCCCCACCAAAATCAACAACCTGGCACAACGCGAGTTCAACTTGAGTTTGCCGTCCGCATCCCGCTGGCACGCCGACCGGTCGGTACCGGGCGCCGCTTGCGTAGGACACGCCCCGCATGCCGATTCGCTTTTCCTGGCCTTCATCCACATGCGAGTCGCAACCAACAACATCAGCATCGCAAACAGGACCAACAGCAATTGCTCGGGAATCCGTGTCGACAGATACGTCCCCAAGGGGGCACCCATCATTCCAGCGACCGCAAACAGCAAACCGGTGCGGAGTTCGACCTCGCCTTGTATCAACCGTGGAATCGTCCCAAACAGCGCCGTCCCGCCAACCGCCGCGAGCGAAACGCCAACGGCATCGCGTGGGGCAATCGCTAGCCCGTAAACCAACATGGGAACCGCGATCACACCGCCACCGCCTCCGGTCATCCCCAAGGCGAAGCCGACGACACTGCCAAAGAGAATCGCTAGACCGAACATGATTTAACGCTGCCACACTGGTTCCACGGCATCTTGGCAATCAACGATGCCATCGGACACAACCCCGAGAACCCAGCAAACATCAGACCGGCGCCAACAAATCCAGAAAGCCCGACGAAGTACGGGTGAACGAAGTAACCGAGCACCACGCCGAGCAGAACCAAGAAACCGGCCGAAATTTGCACCTGCTGCATCAGCGGCATCGCCTTTTTTCCGCGGACGACCGGCAATCCAGCTTGCTCCCAAGCCGTCGTACCACCTTCCACGTTGATGACGTTTTCATATCCGGCCGAAATGAATTTTTCACACGCCTGAGCCGATCGATTGCCGCTTCGGCAAATGACATAAAGTGGATCGTTTGACGATCCGTTTCGACCCGCCATCACCTCTCGCGGTTCGAGTGCCTCCAAAGGAACCGAACGTGCGGATTTGGCATGCACCGCACGGAACTCGGTCGGCATTCGCACATCGATCAAGTCAATGCGGCCGTTTGGATGCTGGTCATTCAACCGCTTTACATCAATCGTTTGCATGTCTCTTTCCTCGTTATGAATCAACAACCCCAAAACACCGTCATGTCGCGACACCACGACATTTCAGGCGAATAAAAAAACGACGCTCGCTCTCGCGAAACGCCCGCCTCAACGCCGCAATCCGTTATCGAAACGGCCAGAAAACCTCACCGATCCATCAAAGCACGAACGTTTGCCCGTGATTTGCTTCGGATAACCACGCGAACGCGGTACGGCGAGTGAACTTTCTGTCCGATTCGAAATGAAACCGAAGTAGCTCAGTCGTTCACTCATAATATCGAAAGGTCACGACATGTCAATGAATCAAAATGGTTCAAAAATGAAAAACAACGTGGGCAAAATGTCGCATCCTGGTGAGCCGACGTTTAGGCGAGCCCCGCCACCGCGAAACAGACTCGCTACTTCAGCACACCGCGAAACAGACTCGAGCCGATTCGGACCATGGTCGCTCCTTCGGCAATTGCCGCTTGGTAATCGCCACTCATGCCCATCGAGAGTTCCGGCAACTCCCACCCGGTTTGCCCGCGCATCTGATCACGGAGTTCACGCAACCGGGAGAATTGCGGCTGCGCTGCCTGAGGGTCCGTTCCCCAACCCGCCATCGCCATCAGTCCGGTGACCCGAGCCCCCGCGTCCTGAGTGCCCGCTGAGGCAACGCGCGTGGCATGCCGCTCGAACAGCCCAGACGTTTGCTCGGCAGGCAACCCTGTCTTGGCCTCTTCACCGCTGACGTTGACCTCGATCAACACCTCGACCAACAACGACTGAGCCAACGCCTCCCGATGGATCTCCTCGAGCACACGTTCGCTGTCGACCGAATGAATGAGCGGTTGCAACCCGATCAGCCGTCGCACCTTGTTGCGTTGCAGGTGCCCGATCTGATGCCAACGAATCTTCGACGCCTGTTCGGCTTGCGTTGACTCAAACCACTTTGCCTTCTGCATCAACGCCTGTGGTCGATTCTCACCGAGGTCATGACACCCCGCCTCGACGAGAAGGTTGGTGATCTCAGCATCGACATACTTCGACACACCAACAACACGAACTTCACCGAAGGATCGCCCGGACTGCGCCGCCGCCAAACTGACCTCGTCACAAACACGGCTCCAATTTTCTTTGATCCGTGCGCGAGCCTCATGCGGTGTGCAGGCGATTTGAGGAAAACCAACAGGTTCGACGGCCATATCAATCTTTCAGCGAAGGGGGCTTTCAGCGAAGGGGGCTTTCAGCGAAGGGGGCTTTTCAACAAAGCAGGGGTTTCAACAAAGCGGGGCTTTCGGCAAAGGGTGGCTTTCAGCAAAGAAAAAAGAACGCACAACGCGATGACTTGGCATGACAGAGATCTGGCATGACGGAAACAGCCCACCGCTACCAAAGGCCAAATACTTCGAAAACCCAAACAACCTTCAACCGAGCGGACCAAGTCGATTTTACATCGCCTTGGTTATTCCGCGTCACTGCTCGCATCCACCGTGACCAATTCCTCCATCCCACCGTCGCCCGGGTGGAAGCGAGCGGCAAAGAAATCGGCGATCAAGTGTTTGCCCATCAACGATCGCGGACCACCTGGCGCGAGCGAGCGGTAAACGACCCAATGTTCGCTGCCCATCTGGACTCGAAATGCGGCGGCGATTCCTCGCGGGATGATCGTTAGGTCTTCGGCGATGGTCAACTGGCGCCATGTTCGCTTGCGTCGCAACCGTCCGGTTTCCATATCGATCCAAACCGGCGAGTACACCGCTCCCTGTCCCGTGGTGGTCACCACCAAATGCCGGTCATCGGACACGGCCGTCTGGCAGTCAGTTTGTCCAACACGCCATTCATTCGCGGCGAGTGGCATGACCATGGCTCGGCGTTTGCTGCGGTTGAGCAACACCAATTCGCGAACCTCTTCGTCTTCAACGACCTCCACACCCGCCGCCAACGGCAACCGGCTCACACACTGAATCTCCGGTGCAACTGCTGGCCTTCCGCTTGTCCGAGTCGCCTTGGCATCAGCCTCGACGGTCGCCCCATTCTCGTAGGGCAAGACCGCGTCAGAGACCATGAGACACCGGTCGTCGCGAATCAACATCCACTGACGCTGCAGCACGTAGTCGCCAAACCGCTGCTCGAGTTCGACCAAGTGCACATCATCGTCGGTGTATTCGCAGGTACATTCCCAATCCGACGTGGGCTGCAAATCAACGCCGTCGACGCGAACCATCGTTTGATGAACGCCCTCGAAAAGTGGCCGACGTCCCGCCATCACCTCCACACGGATGTCTTCCCCGGAGTAATCAACAAACGTTCGGCCACGTTTGACATCCCACTCGGGCAGCATCGCGAAGGTTTGTCCGGTCTCGCTATGCCACATCGCTTCGGGAAGAGAAACCTCCCACGCCAACCGGCCTCCCGTGTGACTCTGTCCCAAGGCGGCCGCCATCGACGGAGGCAGCGTTTCGGTGTCAAACTTAGACGCGGCTAGCATCAAACCATGCAACTCAGGCCCGTTACCTTTTCGCTTGCCCTGTGGCTCGGGGACAGACGTCGTTTCGTGGGTTGGCTTCGACGAATCGTCTCCAGCAGTGCCGTCACGTTTCACCTCTTTTTGATAATCGACAGCACATTCCTCAGCATTGACTGCGGTCAACACCTGCGTCCCGTCACAACGCGACATGGCCGCCATCCAAGTCGCGAACTCGGCGGCGATGTCTCGATTCCGCTGGCTGAATTTCTTCTTGCTGACCAACGGCAAGAGCCGCTCGCAACGCACCAAGGAGGCAACCACCAGGCGCAAGTCGGCGGAGCGAACCAGAGCCCGATCGATCGACTCGCCCTCACCTTCGATGTACGCGATCACCGCCTTGACGGACGATGTCGCGAGTTTGGCACAGGAGGGCATCACGGCCAGTCGCCACGCGAGCGTCATGCCGAGTTCGCCGGCGAGCAATAGGAAAAGAGGCGACGTCGCATCACCACGCAGTCCCGCGTCGGCGTGGATTTTCACCAATCGTTCACCGCATCGTCGCCATTGCTCCTGAGGCAAAACGGCACTGAGCAACGGAAACGCGGCGGCCCACATGACGGTTTCGGCGGCATCCACGACGGACATTTCATCGCGATAGTCGCGTTCGCTCAAACGATGCGATCCGTCGAGCAACGCGTCCCGGTCGCTTTGCGACAAACCTGCTACTGAACTGGCGTCCCCGACGGCCAATTGGGCCAGCGTTTGCTGCAACGGAGAAACAGATCCCTGCAATGCGGTGGCGATTCCCCACAAATAAAGGGCACCTCCGCCGCCATCATGACCTAAAAACTTTGCCGCCGAGCGACCGTCCGGTGTCGCCGCGACGAAATCACGAGCAAAGGCTTCCCATTGATCACTCGAAAGCGAATCGCCGAAATCGCGCAGTGCCGACGCTTTGGCAGCCTTTTTGGACCGTTTGCGTGGTGAGGGGGCGGTGGAAGTCAATGGAATGGACCGATAAGTGAACAACAGTGATACTGACAACGGCCCGGCAGTTTACCCGGACCGCCCCGCCAAGGAAGACGTGCCCCCACGGCACCGAGTTTTCATCGCAGCCCGCCCGATTCCCCCAACCCAATTCACGTCATGAAATCTCGATCAACTCTGCCGCTCCTATTACTCCTGACGCTTTCCCTCGTTGGATGCATCGTCGGATGCAATCGCAACCGCGAATCGGAGCCCTCAGCGGCGCCGGAGGCCCCTACGGCACCGGAAACCTCTGCCGCACCGAAAGCGCCAGCATCAAGCGTCACGACGGCCCCCGCCCAAACCGAGGACGTCTCTCCCGAAACGCCCGCCGCGAACACGCCCGCCGCCGATACCGATGTCGCAGAAACCACCCCGCCCGTGGAATCCTCACCGAAAAACGAAGAGGACACATCCCAACGCATGTTGCCGACGCAACCACCGGCATCCGAGCAAGATTCCTCGGGGGAAACTTCGTCGTCCGAGAACGGCACCGTCGCGGAAACCGGCGATTCCGAATCTCCCAACGTGGGCGACGACCTGGAAGACGACGAGTACGAGATCGACCCTGAGATTTTGGCTCACATCGAAGCCCAACGCGCGGCGCTGCGAAGAATCGCCGATACCTATGGCCCGCCTCCGGGCGCGAAACAACTCGGTGCCCAACCCGATCTGTGGGTCGACCTCCGAGCCAAACGGGTCTACATCGACGGATACGTGACCATGACGCGTGGACCGCTCGAAATGCTGGCGTGCCCGATCGGCACCAAAGAACACGAGTCCGTCATCGCGGCGTTCGCCAAGAGCAGTGAGGTTCACGCGGCGCTTCTGGCTATCGGAGCACAAAGCGGCACGCCGGTACGATGGGATCCTGAGTTCCTGCCGCCGACCGGGCAAACCATCACCGTTTGGGTCATGTGGCGGGATCCAGTACAAAACACTGCACCGGAGAGTCCTCGCGAAAAATCGGAAGACGGCGAAGCAGATAACTCGGCGGTAGCAGAGCGTTTTATTCCGAGCGAAAAGTTCTCCGTCGTCGACGCCCGCAAATGGGTTCGCAACGTGGAAACTCAAAAGGAGTTGTCCGAACCCTGGGTTTTCGCCGGCAGCAGTTTCTGGACCGATCCCGAGGACGGCACCGAACACTATTCCGCCAACGCGGGTGACATGATCTGCGTCTCGAACTTTTCGACCGCCATGCTCGACGTGCCGTTCAACAGCAGTGCCGATGCCGGCAATCTGTTGTTTGAACCCTTTACTGATCGACTTCCTGTCCGCGGCACCCCGGTCCGCTTGGTCCTCGTCCCACAACCCATCCCGAACGACGACGGGGAGCAAACTTCGGAGGTCGACACCACCACTCCACCCGACGCCTCGCATCTGCCGATCCCCGCCGAGGATCAACAATGACCGAGGAGGAGGAGAAGCAAAACCCCGTCGATCTCAACAGCAACGATCCAGCGCATCGGGTGCTACTTGTCGGCGCCGGAGTTGTCGGACGGGCCATAGCGGTTGAACACCTGCGATCCGGGATCGAGGTTTGGCTCGCCGATCAGGATGAATCGACCTTGCGTCAAAGTTGCGATCTGGTGCTGCGAGAAAGCGACGCGGTTGCCGATTCCGCATCCCCCTGGGGAGCCCAAATCCCAATACCAGTCGTCCACTTTTCGCCTCCCGAAGAAGCCTCGCCGTCATCCCTCGAAGATGACGAGTTTCGCAAACTCGCGTCGGGGACAGCCCCGGTTCCGCGGTGGTTGTTGATTGAGTCAATCGCCGAACGCCTCGAAATCAAACAGGCGTTTTTCTCGGAAGCGGAACGTTGGTTTGAGCGTGAAGCCGTCTTAACGACCAACACATCAACACTGCCCATTGCATCGATCGCCGCCAAACTCCGGTCACCTGGTTCGCTCTGCGGGCTTCACTTTTTCATGCCGGTTTCACAGCGCCACGCGGCTGAAATCATTCCACATCACTGCGTGGACTCGTCCACCGGGAAAGACGTCGGCACCCACGACGAGGTGATCCGCACATGCTGCGCTCACGCTGTGCGTCTGGGCAAATCACCGCTGCAGGTACGCGACGCTCCCGGTTTCGTTGTCAATCGATTGTTGGCCCCTTATTTGAACCTCGCGACCGACTTGCTGTGCGGCGGGATCGACGCCGAATCGATCCGGCAGGGTGCACTTCGATACGGAATGCCGATTTCGCCGTTTGAACTGATCGATCTGATCGGCACTCGCACGGCGTTCGATGGTGGACGCATTGTCTGGAGTGCATTCCCCAACCGGATGGATCCGTCCCCGTTGCTGCCGGCTCTGGTCAAACGAAGACTCTCCGGCGTCGCGTGTGGCGAAGGCTTCTATCAATATGACGGTGAGGGGAATCGACAAAGCGACCAGGTAACACCGACCGTAATGGAACTCGCGTCGAAATATCGACATGAGTTTTTCGCTAATTTTCCTGCCGAACCGGAACATCGCGTCGACCTGCTCGCGGAACTGTTCGCGGCGGTTATTCAATTGGAGGCAACCGCGATCGAGCGTGATGGCGTCGCCGATGCAGCGACGGTCGCCTCGGCGATCCGAGGCGGATTGGGTTGGAACGCGACCGCTCGGTGTCCGCGTCCCGTGGACGTGATCTCATCGGAACGTATAAAAGAGCTAGCCGAGCGGTTCGAAAATTTGAAATCGATCCAGCCTCAGTCTTAATCCCTGACCGGCTTCCTCAATGAGTTAACGCAACAACGCATGTCGGCTCAACGCTCCATAGATCTCCTGGCAAAATTAGTGTGCCCCCTTATTTTGCTCGCATGCTGGGACTGCGCGTTGGGGTTCACACAGGAATCCTCAACATCACCTTCAGCTAGCGCCGTCTCCGAGAACGTGGACGAAGAGGCTGACAAGCGTGAACAAAACGCGACCAGAAACGAGAACGCAGATTGCGTACTCGATGGACGCGACGGCCGCGAACTGTCGGTGCGGGTGTTCGACCCGCGGACTCAAATAAAAACGGCTTCGACCCCGTTGACCCACGCGAAATTCCCCGTTGTGGATGTTCACACGCATGTCTTCTATCGGCTGCGACACAATGAGAAAGCGTTGGATGATCTCGTTGCGATGATGGACCGAAACCGGATCGCGGTTTGCACTTCACTCGACGGAAAACTCGGCGGCCAACTCGAAGAACACCTCGATCATCTATGGAAACGTTATCGAGACCGTTTCATCGTTTACGCCAACATCGACTGGCGAGGCGACGGATCCTCCGACGATCCATCGACGTGGGCCTGTCATCAACAGGGGTTCGCCGAACGCACCGCCGAAGGATTGCGTTCGGCGGTCAAGCGTGGGGTTTCTGGCCTGAAGATTTTCAAACGGTTCGGGCTGGGCTATCGGAATCCCGACGGCTCGCTTGTCAAAATCGACGACCCGAGATGGGATCCGATTTGGGCGGTTTGCGGAGAGTTGGGCATCCCGGTCATCATCCACACTGCCGACCCCGCCGCCTTCTTTGAACCGATCGACGCGACCAACGAGCGTTGGGAAGAACTCTCACGCCATCCGGATTGGAGCTTTTATGGCGACGAGTATCCGTCGCGGGAAGAACTCCTGGACGCGAGAAATCGGGTCATCGCCCGCCACCCAAAGACGCAGTTCATCGGTGCTCACATCGCCAACAATTCGGAAGACCTGCGTACCGTCTCACAATGGCTCGAACGATATCCCAACCTGTGGGTCGAACCGGCGTCGAGAATCAGCGAACTCGGACGCCAACCCTACTCCTCACGCGACTTCATGATCCGTTACGCCGATCGAATCCTGTTCGGCACGGACGGACCATGGCCGGAAAAACGCTTGCACTTTTACTGGCGATTCTTTGAGACCCGCGACGAGTATTTCGACTACAGCGAAAAGTCGCCGCCACCGCAGGGCCTGTGGCACATCTACGGGATCGACCTCCCCGACGAAGTTCTGAAGAAGATCTACTTCGAGAACGCAGCGCGGCTCATCCCCGGCGTGAAATCACGCGTCGAGAAGTTTCGCAAATCGATCGAGTAGGCGGCACCGACAACCGGTTCAGTCGCGCCGGTCGTATCGTTTCTGCTTGACTCGCATCAGCAACCCGATCTGATGCTTCAACGCCGGCTGGACTCGGTCATTGACCTTCACCCGTCGTGATTGATCGGACGGGCCGACCATGCCGCTGTTCAACTCGATATCGACGCGTGCGGTGTCGAACCGTTTCAACGTTGGATCGGAGAACTCCAACCGGACACACAAAGCGTCCTCGACTTCGCCGCAGTAGTCCGCCACGCCCGCCTGCTCTTCAGACGACCATTGGTAGTGACGTTCGTCCAACAACGCCCGCCGCAGATGCCCTAAACCGGGAAAGGCAGTGAGTTCGACCGCGTCGAATTCGGCACCTTCCTGGGGCAGCAACATCACGTGGTCACCCAACTGGATCGCCGTGATCGTCTCGGAGCCCCAGAACCGCGTCGTCTCTTCCAACCGGGTTCGGCGAACATAGATACTCGAAAGAGCAAACACCGCACCGCCGACCATGATCGCGATCATCATCGCCCAGGCCTTCCAACCAAAGCTCGCCCGGGGGTCGTTGTATTTGTCAGCGTGCCTATCGTCGCCGACATTCCCAGCCCCTTTCTCGGAAACGTCCGGGTCGGTTGAAACTGCGGTGGTAGAAGATGCGTTGGACAAAGGTCAGATCCGATCGTGCGGCGGGTTGTGGGGTGATCGATGTTTCAATGGTTCAGTCGTATCGCGAGAAACCCACGACAGCAGTTAGGATAGATCAGTATCCGATCGCAGACCGCGAACATCCATCCCATTCGTTTTAGCATACCAACCGTGCCAATCCCTCCCCGCAACGAAACGTCAACAGCCTCGCCGTCCGGCATCAGCACGATCACAGTGGACTTAGACGACCGCAGTTATCCGATCGTCATTAACAGCGGCCAGACGAACGCCACGGACCCCTCCGGCTTCGCCACCCATTTTCGCGAGGCCCTTGGCGATTGCACGCACGCGATCATCGTGCAGGACACAGCCATCGCGGCGTCGGCCGGCAATGCGGTTGCCGACGCGCTGGGTACCGATGACACATTTGGTACCGATGACACACAGGGTACCGCTGGTCAAGGCAATGACGATCTGCGTCTGAGCGTGATCGATGTCGCCTCGGGCGAGCCTAGCAAGTCGACCGATCGGATCGCGCAGCTTTGGAACGAAATGCTCGACACTGCGGCAGACCGTCGCAGCGTCGTGATCGCGGTAGGAGGAGGCGTGATCGGAGACCTCGCTGGTTTCGCCGCAGCCACCTTCACGCGCGGCCTGCGTCTGGTGCAAGTTCCCACCACGTTGCTCGCGATGGTCGACAGCAGCGTCGGAGGCAAAACAGGAATCAACCTGCCGGGCGGAAAGAACCTCGTCGGCTCGTTCTGGCAACCGCATCTGGTTTGGATCGACACGGACTTTCTCAAAACTCTCCCCGAACGCGAATACGTCAGCGGGCTCGCCGAGGTGATCAAGTACGGTGTGATCGAAGACGCCGAGTTCTTTGACTATTTGGAATCGAACATCACCGCGATCCTGGACCGAGCCCCTGAACCGACCCGTCACGCGATTGCCCGAAGCTGTGAATCGAAGGCCCGCGTGGTTGCCGATGACGAACGAGAAACCACCGGCCGTCGTGCGATCCTGAACTACGGCCACACGTTCGCCCATGCGATCGAATCCACCGCCGGCTATGGAGCTTTCCTGCACGGCGAAGCGGTTTCGATCGGAATGCAGATGGCGGCGGAACTCAGCGTCCGGCTCGGCCGCTGTCCTGCCGAACTGCTGACCCGGCAGACCGCGTTGCTCGACGCCGCGGGTCTACCGCTGAGATGGAAGGACGCCGACGTCGAAAAGATGATTGCCGTCATGGCGCGTGACAAAAAGGTGGCACACGGGAAATTGAGGTTTGTCCTTCCCGACCGAATCGGAAACGTCGAACTCGTCGGCGATGTCCCGGCCGACCTCGTTTCCGCAGCCATCGAAGCCTGCCGGTAAACGCACGCGATCAATGGTTGTCGCTCGCGCCAGTTGACCGGCGACGCCTCACGAGCATTTCTTTAGCAGCATCAACAGCATCTTCGTCGGCTCTGTGGCGCGGATGCTGTGAGGCATCTTTGCCTCCATGTGATAGAGCGTGTTGGCACCGGCAACCGACTCGTCGGCCCCCACCGTCACGTCCGCCTTCCCTTCGAGAAAGTGCATGATCGCGGGCACCGCCGCGGTGTGCTCAGACAATTCTTGGCCGGCGTCGAATCCAAACAACACGATCTTCAGATTGTCGTCTTGGTGCAGCGTCTTGCTAATGGTGCTGCCGCCTTGGATTTCAATTTCTTCGGCGAGATGCACAGCGGCGTTCTTTTCAGACATGGAACGAACCCTTTTCGAATTGGACGGCAAAAAAGAAACGAGAGCCAGCAACAAAAGGAACGTCTCGAAAAACCGTGGCCGCTCTCGGTACGCCCCAACCCTACCAAATAAACACCTCTAGGTGCATATTTATTCTCGGTATTCCGCCGCGGCAATCTGTCTCGCGTGACAGCAACACGAAATCCCCGGCACGGCAGAAACACGGGCAGACCGAGAGCAACTGGAGCGGAGCCATCGGGGCAGGGCAGGGCGGAAGCGCCAGGGACGCGGAAACGAGAAACTCCAAAGAACACGCCGCCCCCGGTCGCCGGACATCGAACTCATCCGGTCGTCGGTGTGACTCATCCCAGTGCGTGAAACAGACGCTGCCGAAGATTTGACCTTGCTACCGCGACGCTTTTGTCGCTATCGCTGACTTCTCTAGCCTCGGCATAGACGCCGCTAGCGAACTTGCTCAATAAACTGTTTCTTACCTGTCACAACGGAAGCCGCACGATGCGTCGGTCCCCGCTGTTAAAAACTTCGTCCCGTTATTCGGCTCACCTCGCGCAAAAACCCGCCATCGGCGTGCTTTTGTTCATGCTGGTTGGCCTGACGTTTTCGGCGGCGTCGGCCCAATCCAATGGATCCGGTGACTCCGCGTCTCCGTTCGTATCAGAGCCCTACTTGGTGTTTGTCGCCGAAGAGTCGGCTTACCTGCGGTGCGGTCCATCCGGCGACGATTATCGAACCGATCCACTGCGTCACGGCCAGGAATTGGAAGTTTACGTCGAAACCGAAGACGGCTGGCTCGGCGTGCGACCGACAGACGACAGTTTCTGCTGGATCCCAGCCGACGCGGCCAAACTGATCGACTCCGATCTCGGCCCGAACGCCAAACCTGATGCACTCGAAGCAGAGATCATCGAAGACAAAACGGTCGCATGGATCGGTACCAATCTTGGCCGCGCCCGCCGCTATCGATGGCTGGTCCAACTGCGCGAAGGCGAAACCGTCACCATCCTGGGCCGCAGCGAACGCGACGGTCCCGACGGCCCTCAGACTTGGTACCGCATTGTTCCTCCATCGGGCGAATTCCGTTGGATCCATCGCGATCAAGTCGTCACGACCGCGGAAGAATTGGTCGCCGACCTGCGTAGCAACACCCCCGATGAACCGATCGAATTTCTACCGGGCGGTCCGTCGCACATTCCTGAACAACGCGCCCGCGTCGCCTCATCATCCCGCAGTGAGTCAGTCGGACGCAGTGAGTCAGTCGGACACAGTGAGTCAGTCGGACGCAGCGAGTCAGTCGGCCGTAACGAATCTGTCGGATCGGGCCTGCGCCGCGTATCGGATGACCAACTTTACCGGGACGACCTCCCGCGAGAAACTCGTCAGGAACGCCTCGAAGCCCTCGCTGAAATCCGCCGCCTCGATGAGATCGAACGACACATCGAACAGCGCAGCCGCAGCAGGTTCGACCAAGTCGACGACAATCAACCTTCCGAACACGACAGCCAAATCGCCTCTCGCTCGGAAGCGCACGAACACGGAGTTGGCGCGGAACACGAAATCCGCAGCTTCTCTCAACGCGTCACCGAGGGCATCGCGTCGTTGTTGAGCGGACGCCCCAAGGGCCCGGCCAACCTCGAACCGTCGACCGAATCGAGCCGCCGGGTACCGGACCTCGTACCGATCGGCAGCGGATTGGCCCAAAACGCGACTTCGCCGGTCGCCGGACCGGCCGAGCAATCAACACAACTGGCCGCCGACGCAGCCAACGCAGCAAGTCCGACGCAGAACACTCCGCCGGAAACGCTCGACGTCGTGTCCACGCCATCGACCGGCGAGCAGCATCCGATCGCCGACCAAGTTGCTGCGGGACCTGCCGATGTCCAAACCGTCGCCGCCACGTCGAGTCCCGAAATGCGAACAGGCCAATCGCAGATCGCGATCATGTCGTCTCCGCGTCTGGTCGCCCGCAGCGAATACCCGTCGAGCCCACTTCGTTCGTTCGTTCCACCACGAAAGCAACGCACGATCACCTCCACCCAACTCGAGGAAGTCGAGCGGTCGGTCGCCCACGCGACTCCCGACTCGTTGCCGTCGATCATGTCATCACTAATGGCCCGCGGAGCGTCGGCACCTGAAATCCGCTTGGTTGCCGATGCCGCCACACGCCTTTCGATGCACGACCTCGCCCAACGTGCCCGCGACTATGAGTCGTTGGCCCGCCGCCGAGACGGCGACACCATTGTTGCCACCACTCACTTGGGAACACCGAGCGTGGTCATGACTCCACCGTCCTACCCGAACCGCACTTTGCAAACACCGACCATCCCCGGACCACCGGCTCCCGCGCCTGCTCACACCGGCGGCAACTTCGTCGCACGAGTCGGCGGACCGGCCATGACGAATCAAGTTGCGACGAATCAAGTTGCGACGAATCAGACCATGCCGCGTGCCACCGGGCACGTCGCACCGGTTTCGCACGTCCAATCAATTTCCAATTCGCCACAACCACCGGTTTCTTCACAATCGATGCCGGCGAACGAACCCGCGGCCGCGTCCTCGGGCCTATCCGGCGTGTTGGTGGAGGTTTATTCCGCCGATCCCAACCGTCCTCCCTACGCGATCACCGACCAGGGTGGCCAGACAATTGCCTACGTCACACCGGCCCCCGGTGTCGAGCTGCGGCAGCATCTCGGCAGCCGAGTTCGGGTACAGGGAGAGAGCGGTTTCTTGCAAGGACTCGACACGCCGCACGTACTCGCAACCGCCGCTCAACGAGTGCTTCGATAGCGGCGAACTGCTCTCGGAAGCATTGACACTGAGCCAGTCTTTCGATAGCCTCGACGCCACAGACTTCAGGCAAACCTTAGTTGGCCCGGGCCTTTTCGGTCCGGGCTAATTTTTTATCCCATACTTCACTGTGGGTAGAACTCAGGTCACTCCTGAAACGTCTCATCCCCACTGATCCAAAGCCTTTTTCATCCTTATCGCCCCTCCTTGTCGCTATGAATCCGCAAGACATTTTGCGTTACGTCGACTCGCTCCATCGCGACAGAAACATCGCTCCGGAATTGCTGTTCCAAGCCATTGAGTCCGCGCTGCAAAGCGCCGCGAAGCGCCAATACGGCGAAGACTCTGACGTGGTCGTTTCGATCAACCGCGAGAACGGACAAATCTCCGCTACCCTCGAGGGCGAACCACTCGGCGACGATCAAATCGGCCGTATCGGAGCTCAAACCGCCAAGCAGGTCATCATCCAGAAGGTCCGCGAAGCAGAACGCGACGCGTTGATGATTGAGTACCGCGACCAGATCGGCGAAATCGTCAGCGGCATGATCGGCCGGGCCGACGGTGGCGTCGCCACGGTCAACCTCGGTAACGTCGAAGCCATCCTGCCACGCAGCGAACAGATCCCTGGCGAGAGTTTGCATGCAAACGAACGCGTCCGCGCGATCGTCTACGAGGTTCGTCCACAAGGCGGCAACCGAGTCCGCGTCGTGCTCAGCCGTACACGTCCGCAGTTCGTTCAACGCCTCTTCGAACAAGAAATCCCGGAACTCAATGACGAGGTCATCGCGATCAAATCGATCTCGCGCGAACCCGGATACCGCAGCAAGGTCGCCGTCAGCAGCGATGACCAAAACATCGACCCGATCTCGGTCTGCGTCGGCTACCGCGGCAGCCGCATCAAAGCGGTACGCGAAGAACTCGCCGGCGAGCACATCGACGTCGTCCGCTACGACAGCGACCCTGAAGTGCTGATCCCCAACGCCCTGCAACCGGCGGAAGTCGATCAAGTCCTGCTCTGCGACATGATCGGCCGTGCGATCGTGCTGGTCAAAGAAGACCAACTGTCGCTCGCGATCGGCCGGCGTGGCCAGAACGTTCGGTTGGCCAGCAAGCTCTGTGGCTGGGACATCGAAATCATGACCGGCAACGAACTCGAAGAGCAAATCGAGCGTGCCGTCACCGGATTCAGCCAAATCCCGGGCATCACCGAGGAAATCGCCCAGACTCTCGTCGAACAGGGCTACCTGTCCTACGACGACCTCTCGGTGATCGAACCGGACCAGTTCGCTGAGATGGCGGGACTGACCGAAGAACAGGTCGACGAAATCGTTGAAATCGCCGAAGCGAAGGCCGAAGAGGCCGAGCGAGCCGCCGCCGACGAACGACGCGTCCGCCGCGAGAACGAAAAACTCGATCGCGAACGTGCCGAAATGGAAGCACACATGCCTCCGTCGGAAAAAGCACCGGTGGCCGAGACACCTGCCCCCGAAGAAGCACCCGCGGAGCCTGCAGCTGAACCTGCAGCCGCTGAGTCAGCACCGGAATCAGCCGCCGATCCTGGTGAAACCCCAGCCGAACCGGCCGTAGAAACCGCCGCTGCGACAGAAAACCCTACATCGCCCGAAACGACCGAAGAAGACTCCGCGGCGGCCGAGCCCACCGCGGAAGAAACCACCTCCGAGGAGCCCGCCGCCGTTGGCGAAGCCGCCTCTGGGGACGCCCCAGAGAAAGATTCCGGTGGAAACACATAGGACTGACAAGGAAGCCGTTTTCATATTTCAGGCCTTTGCGTTATCCTATCGTCTCCGCGTTGGGGCATCCGTGCCTTTCACGGACGGCCCGATTTTTTGACCGCTATGAAATTCCCCGACATTGTGACAGCACCGACTCCCCTATCTTGAGCCAGGCTGCTCACTCGAGCCACAGCCGCTGAGATAGCACCTCGGTACTCGGCTTAGTGTCGATGGAGGTCTTTTTATGCGATTTTGAACAAAATACAACGAAGCCGAGCAGCCCGAGCGGGGCCGTCGGACTTCAACTATCGAATTTGACAGGACCCCCCCCCAGTGCCAGTACGCATTTACGCGCTTGCCAAAGAACTCGACCTCGACAGCAAAGATCTCGTTGATCTGGTAAAGAAAGCCGGAATCACCGGAAAAGGCTCTGCGCTAGCCAGCCTGACCGACGACGAAGCTCAAACCGTACGCGACTCCATCTCGAGTGCCTCCAAGGCAGCACCGAAAGCTGCCCCGGCTGCGACCGCAACCAAAGATGCACCGGCCAAACCGGTTGCGCCTGTTCGCGATCTCGACCGCGCGTCAACCCGCCGCCCCGGCGCCATCCAAGTCGGACGTGCCAAACCACGCGAACGCGACAAAGCCCCGGCCGGAGACACCGAATCCAAACGGCCGGCTCCTGTCCTCCGCACCCCGGTTCTCAAACCGGCCGAAACACCGGCTCCGGCTGAACCTGCCGAACCGGCGTCTCCGAAACCGGAGGTTCGCCTGAAGGACGTCATGCCCGCGACGCCCAAGGAAAAGCCGTCCGAACCGGCCTCTCCACCGCTGGCTGCGCCCACGCCGCCCGCCAAAGCGCCCGCAGCAGAAAAAGAATCCGGCAAACAAGACGGTGGTCGTGCCAGCCGAATCGCCGACCGCATGGCCAGCAACTCCGGTGGTCGCGTGGTCCCGAATCGCCCGGGAGGCCCCGTCCGCCGCGAAAACCTCACCGGTGGCGGAAAAATGCGGTCACTCGATCGCGCCTCATCGCGAGCCAGCAGTGACAAGCCAGCCGAAGGTGCCAAAGCCCGCAAACGCGAGCCCCGCATCAAGGTCAACCTCGCTCAACTGCCGAGTGCACCGGCCCCTGCCGCACCGGCCGCCTCCAGCGGGCCTGCCCAGAAACCAGACATCAAACTGACCCGCGATGTCATCGAAGGCCACAAACAGGGCATGAAAGCGCCCCTCGCTCGGCTCGAGAAGGACGACGCAGAAAAGAAACGCAACAAGAAAGAAGCCACCGGCTCGCCCGATTTCACCGGCCGCAAGAAGATCATCGACGAAGATGAAAAACCACGCGGTAAGAAGGGCCTCGCCGGAATGGCCAGCGCTCGCGCCGAACGTGCTCGCGGTGGCGGCGGCCGACGCGTCATCGGAACCGGTGACCAAGACCGCAGCCAACTGCGCCGCAACCGGCCACGCATCCGCCGCAAAGGCACCAACACGGCCGCCCCGCGGAAAGAACGCGTCCAACTCGAACTCCCATGTACCGTTCGCAGCTTCTGCGAAGCATCGGGCGTATCGATGTCTGATGTCATGAAAGCCCTGATGGGCATGGGCATGATGATCAACATCAACTCGGAAATGGACCTCGAGACTGCCGAACTCGTCGCGACCGAACTCGGGATCGACATCGAACTCAAGGCCGCCGAGTCGCTCGAAGACGAACTGATCACCGAACTCGAGACCCAGGAAGACAACGCCGATTCGTTGGTTCCTCGGGCTCCGATCGTGACCTTCCTCGGCCACGTCGATCACGGAAAAACCAGCCTCCTCGACTACCTGATCGGCATCAACGTGGTCAAAGGCGAGGCCGGCGGGATTACCCAGCACATCCGTGCCTACAACATCGAGAAAGATGGACGCGGCGTCACGTTCGTCGACACGCCGGGTCACGAAGCGTTCACCGAAATGCGTGCCCGTGGTGCTAACGTCACCGACATTGCCGTCCTCGTGGTGGCTGCCGATGACGGCATCATGCCGCAAACCGAGGAAGCCATCAGCCACGCGAAAGCCGCCGAAGTGCCGATCGTGGTTGCACTGAACAAGATCGACCTCGAAGGCGTGGACCCGAACCGCGTCATGACTCAGCTCACCGAACACGGTTTGACTCCGAGTGAGTGGGGTGGTGACGTCGAAATCGTCAAAACCAGTGCCACGACCGGCGAGGGGATGGATGAACTCCTCGAAACCCTGCTCACGGTTGCGGAACTGAACGAGTACAGCGCCAACCCCGATCGCTCGGCACTCGGCGTCTGCCTCGAAGCCGAGCAGCACGGCGACAAAGGTGTCGTCGCGAAGCTCGTCGTTCAGAACGGTACCCTCCGTGTCGGCGACATCATCGTCTGTGGCCCCGCCCACGGTCGCGTCCGTTCGCTACACAACACACTGACCGGCAAACCGATCACCGAAGCCGGACCGAGTGTCCCCGTCAGCCTCACCGGTTTGGATACTCCACCGGGCGCGGGCGACCGATTCCACGTTCTCCAAGACATCTCGCAAGCTCGCGAAATCGCCGGCACCCGCGAAGATGAGTCGAGCCGTCAATCGCTCTCGGGCATCACTACGAAGGTTTCATTCGATTCCTTCCAAGACTTGCTCGCGGGCGGAAACCTGGCCGGCGAAGAACGTGCGAAGCTGAACTTGATCATCCGCGCCGACGCCCGGGGTTCACTCGAGGCCATCGACAAAGAACTCAGCAAGTTCGACCACCCCGAGGTGGAACTGCGAGTCCTGCAGCGGGCCGTTGGCGGCATCACGCTCGCGGACGTGACCCTCGCGAGTGCCTCCGACGCCGTGATCCTTGGCTTCAACGTGATCCCGGACGAGAAGGCTCGCCAACTCGCCGACCAACGCGAAATCGAGATCCGGCGTTACAACGTCATCTACAAACTCACCGATGACATTCGGATGATGATCGAGGGCCGCCTCAAACCAGAGGAACGCGTCGTCGAACTCGGCCGAGCCCTGGTCAAACAGGTCTTCAACATCAGCCGTGTGGGAACGATCGCTGGTTGTTACGTCGCCCAAGGATCGATCGTCCGTGGTTGCCGTATCCGCGTCAGCCGGGATGGCCGTGTGATCGGTGAATACCCGCTCGACACTTTGCGTCGAATCAAAGAAGACGTCAAAGAAGTGCCGCGTGGCATGGAGTGCGGTATCCGGTTGGCCGGCTTCAACGACATCAAACAGGATGATGTCCTCGAGGCATATCGCATCGAAGAGGTAGCCCGAAAGCTCGACTGATCGCGTGAATGCCATTCGACGTGGATGCGTTTGAACAAAGACGCTTCCCTGTCCCGCGCGAACCCGCAGTATCCCTGACCGTCGCATCCCGCGACGGCAGTGACCGCTAATCACCGCGGGCGCAATCGATCTTCCCCGGCCGTGCGTGAGCGTGCCGACCGGGCCTAACGTCGCGGCTCGCCGAGAGCCGCTTCCCTATTCAGCCAAACTCCTCACTCCTGACCCTCCTTTGTCTAGTCGCCGCCAACTCAAAGCCGCCGAAGCGATCCGCGAAGTCGTCGCCACCGCCGTCCTGAAAGACATCCGTGACCCGCGCGTTCGCGATGTCACCATCATCTCGGTGAATGTCTCACCCGACATGCGTGAGGCGAAAGTTGCCGTGAGCGTCATGGGCGACGAATCTCAAAAACAGCTTTCAATCCGGGGATTACAGAACTCGGCCGGATTTTTGCAAAGTAAAATTGCCAACCGCCTCGACACCCGATATACGCCACGCCTGTCCTTCGAACTGGACAAGGGGCAGGAAAACGCGTTGGCGGTCACCGAAATTCTTGCCCGCATCCGGGCGGAACAAAGCGGCGAAACACTGCCGGAATCGGATGACCAACCCGCCGCAGCAAACGACACGGACGCCGGCGAGGAATCACGCAGTGACGAAACACCGACCCAAAACAACCAAGACGACAGCGGGCGATCCAACTAACGGAACTCGCACCCACTGATTGCACGCCCCGCTGATCTCAGCCACCTGAACACTGAATCTCACATTCTTTATGTCCGCCACCAACCGTTCGAAATTAATCACAAAGCTGCATACCGCTCTTAAGAAAAGTTACAGCATCCCGCCGGCGAGTCCCTCGCGACCTTTGCTCGAACATGCCCTCTATGCTTGCTTGCTAGAGGACTGCCCGAGCGAACTCGCTGACGAAGGACTTGCCAAGTTGGAGCAAGACTATTTCGACTGGAACGAAGTGCGGGTAACGACAGTCACGGAACTCTCCGACGTACTGTCGAGCCTACCGGATCCCGGCAAAGCCGCCCTTCGTCTGAAGACAAACCTTCAGAGCATCTTCGAAGAGTTCTACTCCTTCGATCTCGATCATCTGAAGAAGGAAAACCTCGGCAAAGCGGTTGCGAAGTTCGAAAAGCTGCCGGGCATGACGCCTTTCGTACTCAGCTACATCATCCAACACGGTCTCGGTGGCCATTCGATCCCGATCGATTACTCGGCAATGGTGGTGATGCTCGTCAGCGGCATCGCGAGCCAAACCGAAGCGGCCGATGGCCGAGTCCCCGGGCTCGAGCGGGCGGTGCCCAAGAGCAAAGGCATCGAGTTTGCAAACCTGCTGCACCAACCCGCCGTCGCGCTGTTGATGGATCCGTCGGACAAGACCGCCCGCGCGATGCTCGAATCCGTCGCCAAGGGTAGCGCAGCAAACCTCGACGAATGGCTCGTCAGCAAGAAAGCGGCCAAGAAACGCGTCGCCAAACGGAAAGCCGAAGAACGCGAAACCGCAAAACAAGAAGCCGAAGCGGCCGCAATCGCGCAAGCCGAAGTGAAGGTCCCCACGGGCAAGAAAAAGCCAGTCCGCTCCGCTGCCAAAGCAACATCCACCACGAACAAACCCAAGGCAGCCAAGAAGACCGCCGCCCCGAAAGCGACGGCCCCAAAGCCAACCGCTCCGAAGGCGACTGCAAAGACGGATCCTCCTCAGGAGGCGGAAGCCCCGAAGGCCTCCAAGGCAAAAAAGTCCACCAAGAAATCAGCTAGCAAGAAAACCGCCGACGCGCCTGCGAAAAAGAAGAAGGCTGCGACCGACACTGCGGAGACCGGCACCTCGAAAACCGCCACCGGCAAGAAGGCAGCCAACCGGAAACTGACCAAACGCAAACCACGCTAGTAGTTTTTTGCCAGCTCTCTTGTTCGGGTAGTGGATCTTGTCAAAGATCCTGCTGCATGAGGATCTTTCACAAGGTCCACTGCCGCCTACTCGAAAT
>NZ_ANOH01000402.1 GCF_000346505.1 Aporhodopirellula sallentina SM41 | reverse complement strand
GGCCATCAACGCTCGCAAAGTCAAAGACGTCTCCGATCTGCTAACCGCGTACAACCAAACCGGAAGCGCCGACCTCATCGTGAAACTGGTTCGCAACCAAGCCGAGTTGGAAATCTCGATCCTGACCGCCGCCTACATCATCACCGAGGCAGGTCCCACCCAAGCCGCGTTTTCCAAACTTGTCGTTCCGAGTTCGCCGAGCGGAACGATCGCCGCGAGTCGCTCGACCAACAACGCGCCGCTGAACAGCCTTCTCGACGGACGACTCGAGGACGGCTACGGACCAGTTTTCGGAAACAACGCCTACCTGGGAACGTACCGCATCGACCTGGGTTCGACGAAAACAGTCAACTCGGTCACGAACTGGACGGCGAACCACAACGGCAACCGCGGACCGCAAAACGTGACCATCTACGCGAGCACTTCGAAGAACGACCCGGGCTGGGATTTGACCAACCGGTCTCGCTTCACTCCCATCGGAACGATCGATACGACGATGGTGAAACCCGAGACGTTTAACGCCGCCTCGATTCGAGCCAAGCCGGGACAATCACTCGGTCGCTATCGATGGATCTACTGGCAAACCAATCCCGTTACCAACAAAGGCGAAAACACGGCTTTCCAAGAACTCGCCGTCGAGTCCTCACCTGCCCGTTAAATGACTGCTCGCCGGGCAACCCGCAAAGCTACAAACGTTAATGCTACAAACGTTAATGCGATCCAACAGAACTGCGACCTAACACCAGCCCAATCGTTTCGAAACAGTCTCACTCAACCGAACATATTCACATTCCTGGCCCCTCATACCACTTGCGTCAAACGATGTATCACAAACTAATAACATTGTGTCTCCTCACGCTTCTCACGTCGGGGAGCGTCTTCGCCGAAGGCAGATCCGAAACTGAAACCGAACGCGACTCACGCATGGCGTGGTGGCGTGAGGCCAAATTCGGCATGTTCGTTCACTGGGGCATCTACTCCGTAGTCGGCGGCGAATACAAAGGGCAGAAACTGCCAAACAGTGCCGAATGGATGATGAACCGCGGCAAAGTCCCGATCGCCGAATACGAGAAGTACGCCGCACAGTTCAACCCGACTAAATTCGATGCCGACGAGTTCGTCGCTCGCGCTAAAAACGCCGGCATGAAATACCTCGTCATCACCGCGAAACACCATGACGGGTTCTCCATGTTCGGCTCGAACGCGAGCCCCTACAACGTTGTCGACGCAACGCCTTTCGGCCGCGACATCATGAAAGAACTCTCCGAAGCCTGCCAGAAACAAAACATCCGGCTCGGTTTCTACTACTCACAGGCCCAAGATTGGCATCACCCCGGAGGCATGGGGAACAGTTGGGACAAATCGCTCGAACGAGTCAGCAACGACGAGTACGTTCGCGAAAAAGCCGCACCAGAAGTTCGACAATTGCTCACCGAATACGGACCGATCGGAATCTTCTGGTGGGACACGCCTCGCAAGATGAGCGAAGAGTCCTTCAACAGCCTCCACTCCCTCACGCAACTCCGCCCCGACGTCATCACCAACGACCGTCTCGGTGACGAATTTCCTGGCGACTACGACACCTTCGAACGACAAATCCCACGCAACGCCCCCCAACGTCAAGACTGGGAAGTCTGCATGCCGATCAGCGGCAGTTGGGGATACAAACTCGGCGACGACAACTTCAAATCCACCTCGACGCTGATCCGGAACCTGGTCGACATCGCCAGCAAAGGTGGCAACTACCTGCTCAACGTCAGCCCCACCGGCGAAGGCACGTTGCTACCTCAAGCGATCGAACGACTCGAACAGATCGGCGAATGGATGAGCGTCAACAGCGAGTCGATCTACGGAACCACCGCCAGCCCGATCGGATCGTTCGAATGGGGACGATGCACGCTCAAGTCCGGCAAACCCGACGCGGAAGGACAACAGAATCACCTCCTCTACATCCACGTCTTTGATTGGCCGAGCGACGGAAAACTCTCCATTCCCGGTTTGGTCAACACCGTTCACGACGCACACCTGTTGGCAAATGGCGATGCGGTCACCGCGACCACAACCGACGAGGGCGTCACGCTCTCGCTGCCCGGTGAAGCCCCCGACGAAATCGCCAGCGTCATCGCACTCCGCATCAGCGGCCCGATCGAAACCAAGGCCCGAGTCCCTTCGCCTAACAAAGACGGTGAACTCGTCCTCACCGCCGACGATTCCTATATCCACAACAACGAAGGCAGCCGTCAAGCAGACGTTCGCCAACACGATGGAATCTCCCACGTCGGATATTGGCTCGACGAGCAAGCCTCCGTTCAATGGGACATCAAGATCAACCAACCCGGCAAATTCAAAGTCTCCGCGACGATGTCGGTCGAAGGCGAACAGACGACCTTCCGTGTTGGTCCCGCCGGCGGACAACTCGAAGCGACCGTGCCGTCCACCGGCAGTTACGGTAAATACGCCGAGCGAGAACTCGGCACGATCGAATTCGATGAGGCCGGCGACACCAGCATCCTGGTCAAACCGGTGCCCGGCAAATGGCAACCGATGAACCTTCGGGAAGTCAAACTGCAACGGGTCGAGGACTGACCATGTTCGCTCAATCGTCACCACGACATACGGCTCTCGGGGCAGCGGCAGTTTGTTTTTGCCTGTTCCCCTTTGTGGTACTCGGCATCGTCTCTGCAGACGATCCGCAACCGAACCAACGCCTGAACGTGCTGTTTGTCGTTTCTGACGACCTGCGTCCGGAACTTGGGTGCTATGGAAACGACATCATCCACAGCCCCAACATCGACGCGTTGGCTTCCCGCGGCATCGTTTTCTCGCGTGCCTACTGCCAACAAGCCGTGTGTTCGCCGTCGCGATCGAGCGTCATGACAGGGGTCCGCCCCGATACCAACCGTGTTTGGAACCTGACCACGCACTTCCGCGAAGCGTTACCCGATGTGGTCACGCTGCCTCAGCATTTCAAACAACACGGCTACCTCGCACGAAGACTCGGAAAAATCTATCACGGCGATCTGCAAGACCCGCCGTCCTGGACGCCGCGTGACCCCGACCCCGCGACAAGCGCAAACCGAATCGGTCACGCCCACACCCTGGTGACTCAGAAAAACGCAGCCCCGCAACAGGAATCAACCAAGCAAACGACAAAGAAGAAAAGCCGAGGCCGCGGTCCTGCATTCCGCGTTGCCGATGACCCGCCTCATGGTGGCGGCGAAGGAGCACTCGCGGACGACGCGATCGATTCGCTGCGAGAATTCAAAGACGCCTCCCAACCGTTCTTTCTCGCCGTCGGCTTTCACAAACCACACCTGCCCTTCGTTTGCCCCAAGGCATACTGGGATCTCTACGATCCAGAAAAAAATCCCAGTGGCGGAGAACCAATTTCTGCCACGCGGCGCCCCGGACTTCGCATTGGTCGATCGCAATGAAATGTGGAAATACCGCGGCGTCCCCGACACCAGCGATCTGCCCGAACAGTACGGCCGTCAATTGAAGCACGGCTACTACGCCTGCGTCAGCTACATGGACGCGCAACTCGGCCGGATCCTCGACGAACTCGATCGACTTGACATGTCCGACAACACCATCGTGATCCTTTGGGGCGACCACGGCTGGAAACTCGGCGAACACAATCGTTGGTGCAAACACAGCAACGTCGAAGACGACGCGAGAGCCCCACTTATCGTGTCTGTTCCTAAAATGAAGTGGGCCGGCAAGACCTCCGACGCATTGGTCGAATTCGTCGACATCTATCCCACCCTCGCTGATCTCGCCGGCCTGCCTCTGCCTGAACATCTCGAAGGCACGTCGTTTCGCCCCGTGTTGGAATCTCCCGACCGGCTCTGGAAAACGGCCGCGTTCAGCCAATACCCACGTACCGTCAAACGCCAACGTTTAATGGGGTATTCGATGCGAAACGACCGCTACCGTTTCACCCGCTGGGTCGACGTCAACGACCATTCCGACGTGATCGCAGAAGAACTGTACGACCATCAAACCGATCCTCAGGAAAACGAAAACGTCGCCGGTCATCCCGAATACGCCCCAATCCTAAAAGAGCTAAGACGCCAATGGAAAGGTGGCTGGCAAGCAGCCATTCCGTCAGACAGTTCTCATTAGAAACGTGCCTCTTAGAAGCCAACCTGTCCACCGATACCCCGCCTCTCTCCGAAATGAACCTCTCCTTCCCTCCCCCTCCATTCAGTCTTGCCATGCCTTTGCTAACACGCCTCTCCTTCCTTGCAGTCGCTCACCGCCACGCCCTGGCTCTTGCCGCGTTGCTGTTGACGTCCCACATTGCCGCGGCATCGGACTCCTGGGTGATCGAATCACAAACCGATTGGTCCGATCAGATCGCCGATTCATCGGGACTCGAAGTCTCCGACGGCATGGCAGCCCCGACCGACAAAACCGCCACGCTGCTCAGCAAAACGAAAACGTTCGACCAAAAGCGTTCCCTCAAATCGCTCACCGTCGAACAGTCACCGATCTGGCAAAACTGGAACCCGATCAAAAACGTCGGCCCATCGAACCTCGGCGACGCACCAGTCATCTTGAGTTTAGGACCGAACGACTACTGGATGTTCGGCCGCTATAAATCGCCCAAACCCAAGCGAAACGCAAAGCCTGCCAAGCCGTTTGAGCCAAAACCCGCGAAGCTCGAAGGATTCGACATTCCATTGCAAACCACGCCTTTCGCGAACCAGTTCGATGCTCCCGGCGGGATCGACAACAAAGGCGGTGGCTATCACGCGTGGCAAAGCAAAGACATGAAGAATTGGGTGCACCACGGCATGGTGACCGAACAATTCTCACGCTGGGTCACGACCGCCGAATTCGTCGATGGGAAATTCTACATCTACTACGACTACCCCAACGACCAAGACCCACACCTCTACATCGACGAAGACCTCACCGACGGCAAACCCGGAAAGAACATGGGCATGGCCTTCAAGGATCCTTCCGACGGCTCGGACTGCAACTTCATTCGCGACCTCGATGGAAACTTCCACGTCGTCTATGAAGACTGGACACCGATCGACGCCAACAAACGGTCGTGGGATTCGCCCCTGGCAGGACACGCCGTCAGCAAAAACGGCATCGACGGGTTCGAAATCTTGGCACCTGTGGTCGACAACCGCACCACACCGACCGGTGAAACCAAGACCTACAAACACCCGCACTGGTTACAACACCCGGACTTCAAAACCAACGTCGCAAAGTACCAAGTCCATGAACCGGAGCAAGAAGCATACGGCGACTGGGCCAGCGTCGCGATCGGCGGACGCTACTATCTGTTCGGTGATTTCGATCCTGTCGGCGGACACAACATGAGCGTGGGTTGGTTCACCGCGCCAACCATCGACGGACCGTTCGAGTGGTGTGACAACGTTGGCAAAGGACACCCCGATCCCGATGTCTGTTTCGCCGAAGGCCAGTTTTATCTCGTCACCCAACAGGCGACGGATTACGCCAGCCCCGGACCATGGGTAGACGGCGTCGAAGTTCGGGTCGGGGTCGACACCGACAACGACGGCAAATCAGACACCTGGAGTGACTGGGCTTCGATCAAGGAAACCTATGACTACACGCCGGGATTTGCCAAACAAGTACAGAAAACCCCCGCGTCGATCTCACCGAACGACCTGCCTGCCGGTTACGGATTTCAATTCGAAATCAAATTGACCGACACGACCGACAACAAATCGAAACCGATGCTCGACAAAGTCACCGTCGATTTCGAATAGGCCCGGCGTTCAACCGGACAGAAACGGAGCAGACCTACCACCGTGCCCCCTTTCCCGTCGCTCACACCGACGGGAAGGGCGGCGTACGGCTGAAACCTCGCACTGCAATCATTTGCCGCAGCCTGACACCGGATTTTTCAACGAACAATCGCCTTTCAAACCAAGTACACTCGGTGTTTGACTAACGCACCGAAACACCCATCGAATGGTTCCGCACCGGACGTCGAGTCGAGCGACCATTCATTTCCATAGCCATCGACTTCAGTATTGCTGTCGACTCGAACGCGGACTGACCTCGACCAGACCCTCAAAGACAATCCCGTGACGATCAACCGCCGTAACGTTCTTCAATCATCCATCGCCGCAGCGGCCGCATTGTGCGGACCGCGTGTCTTCGCAAAAGAAGCCGCCGCGCTGAATGACTCCACCGCCTCGTCGGTCCCATCGTATTTGCAGGACGTCGCCAAGCAGTACGCGGACAATCCACGCCAAGCCGCGTTGGATTGGTTCCGTGGCGCCGAGTTCGGACTATTCGTACACTACGGTCTGTATTCGTTGCTCGGACGCCATGAATGGGTGATGATCAAGGAGAAAATTCGCGTTAAGGAATACGCAAAACTCGCCGATCGTTATACCGCCGAGAACTTCGACGCGGATTTCATCACCGACATGGCGCTCGATGCCGGCATGAAATATGTCAACATCACCACACGTCACCACGACAGCTTCTGTCTTTTCGATTCAAAATACACCGACTTCAAGAGCACCAACACACCCGCCAAACGCGACCTCGTCGGCGAGTTGGCCGAACAGTGCCGCAGCAAAGGCCTTGGCTTCTTCCTCTACTATTCTCACGGACGCGACTGGCGTCACCCACACGCACCAAACAATTGGGGATGGGGCGGTTCGGCTCGTCCGAAATACGACCCGCCAGAGGACTTCTACGCCTCCGGGAAAGAACACGACCTGCAGATCTATGTCGAGTTCATGAAAAACCAAATCACCGAACTGTTGTCAAACTACGGACCAATCGCCGGCATCTGGCTCGACGGACATGCCACGCCAGCATCACGACGCAACAAGATGCATGAGTTCAAACTTCAAGAACTCTACGACCACATTCATTCCATGCAGCCCCAAGTGTTGGTCTCATACAAACAAGGTCTGCTCGGGACAGAAGACTTCAAAGCCCCCGAGCGACATTGGAAAGGCAAATCGGAAGTGCCGCTGGAAATCTGCGACACGCTGCAACCTCACGGATGGGGCTACATGAAAACCGACGACGGCAAACACAAAACCGCAGACCAAGTGATGGAGATGCTGGCCAAGGCGAAATCAATGAACGCCAACCTCCTACTGAACACGGGCCCCTTACCCGACGGCTCCATCCACCCCGAAGACCGCGCCACCCTCCAAGAAGTAGGCAAACGCCGCCGAGCCTAAATCAAACCCAGCACGGATCCCAAACAAACCACCGGTCAGAACCCCATCAACGCCCAAACTAAAAACGCCCAAATCCAAACCAAGCCCAAATCCCACAACGGCCAACTACACACCACGGCCCACACCCACCACGGCCCAAAGGGCCAACCGTTTACCTAACCCAGGCCAACGGCCTGGGTCCACCGCCCCCCAAGAAAAACAACAGGGCCAACGGCCCGGCCATTTGCCTACAATTCGACGGTCTTCCCCGTCCGGAACGACTCATCCGCCGCCGCCACAATCTTCATCGAATTCACCGCGTCTTGAAGGTGATCGGTAAGGTCGCCGCCTTTCACGATCGCGTCATAGAAAAACTGCTGCTCGCGTAAACACAGCCCGTCGTGATCCGGCTCATCCTCGAGATGGATCCACTCATCGGCTTTCGCGAAACTGCCATCGCTCGCCAATTCGCTGTGATGCACCCGAATGCTTTCCGTCTTCGTGTGGGCGTCCACGTTATCGCTCTGGCCTGCCGACGAAGCCGACTCGGCGACGATCGATACCGCACCGCTCGGTCCCACGACGTCTTTAATGAAGAACGCCGTTTCACTCATCATCGGCCCCCATCCGGCTTCATACCAACCGACCGATCCGTCGTCGAACGTCACCTGCAATTGGCCGTAATTGACCATGCCCTCAGGCAACTCATCGCTCAACCGAGCACCGATTCCGGACACGCGAACCGGTTTGGCCCCGGTCATCTGGCACATCACGTCAACGTAGTGCACACCGCAATCCACAATCGGCGAAACCGTCGACATCAAACGTTTGTGAGTCTCCCACGCCGCGCCGGACGATGACTGGTTCAAATTCATCCGCATCACCAACGGCTTGCCCAGCGTCTTGGCGACGTCGATAAACCGCATCCAACTCGGATGATGACGGAGTATGTAACCCACGACCACCTTTCGATCCGTCGACAACGCTTTGGTGACAATTTCTTCGGCCGCTTCCACGGAATCCGCCAGCGGCTTTTCAACGAAAACATGACACCCGGCATCCAACGCACTCGTCACGAATCGAGCATGCGTGTCCGGCCATGTCGAAACGCAAACCGCGTCCGGTTTCGACTCTCGCAACGCCGTGTCAAAATCCTGAAACGTTGGATAGTCGCTGCCGAGTTGTTCGTTCAGCTTAGCGCCCGACTCTTTTGAACGGGTGCAAATGCCAACGATTTCAAAACCATCAATGTTTTGATACGCCAACGCGTGGGAACGTCCCATGTTCCCCGCGCCGACGCACAAGATACGAACTTGTTTCATAGGAGAAGGCTGATCAAGTTCGCTCATTGTAGAGATGTTCCAAATATTGAAGGGGGAAGACAGCTCGCCGCCGCACCGTCGACAAGGTACTGCATATCAGGATGCTGACGCAGGTACGATGCCGGCAACGCCGAGCTCATTCGATTCTGAAGTGCCTGCTGCACGATCCGTGCTTTGTGCTCGCCGAACGCGAGCAACCGAATTCTCTTCGATTGCATGATCGTGTCGACCCCCATCGTAATCGCGAGCAATGGCACACGATCGAGTTCACCGAAATCCTTCGCCGCGTCCTTCCGCGTGAGCGAATCGAGCCGCACCATCCGAGTCAGCGTATCACGCGTCGAGCCCGGTTCGTTGAAACCGATGTGGCCGGTTCGTCCGATCCCCAACAACTGCAAATCGATACCACCGAACTTGAGGATCAAATCCTCGTAGTCGCGGCAATACCCCGGCGCATTCTCGAGAGGGACCGTGCCACTAGGAATGTGAACGTTGCTGCGAATGATATCGACATGATTGAACAAGTTCTCGTTCATGAACCGGTGATAGCTCTGCGGCGACTCCGGTTTGATCGGGAAGTACTCGTCGAGATTGAAGGTCACCACGTTAAAAAACGACAGGTTCTCTTCGCGGTGCATCCGCACCAACTCGCGGTACACACGAATCGGAGTCGATCCGGTCGCTAGGCCTAAAACACATCGCCGGTTTTCCGATGCCCGCTGTCGGATCAACCGAGCAATCTCATGTGCGACACGCTTGCTCGCCTCCGACGCATCGCGGAACCGGGCCACCGGAAGACGCACCTTGGCCGACGCGACATCGTCCACGGGACCTGATTGATCTAAAATGCTCTTCATCACTAACTCGCTTGTAGAACGGATTTCGATGCGTCGCTCCGCTCAACGAGCGGAAACAATTCCGAGAGTAAATCGTTGTTCGGGTGCCCGTGTCCGCGATGTTGCACAAACGCCTCCGCCGCAGCGACATGCACATCCTCTCCCCGAGCGACACTATGTTCGCGCGTTGCGGACAGGTACTCACTGATTCCGTTGTGCGATCGCAACCATTCCGATTGCGACGCATGACATGCCAACATCTCGATCTTGCCGTCGATCTGCTCGCTGATGTCTACGTAGGTGGACGGTTCAACGCTGCCCCCGAGGCGATCGGTTCCGCCGTGACCGTCGGTGTAATAAAGGTACGGCACCGAGGAACCTTCGAGCAGCGGTTCGGTCGATGCGTTCGGCGCCGCATAAACAAACGATGCGGCGCGGCCGAGTTGACCGGTGATCTCGTGATCGGCGTGATAATCCGACAAGGGCATCGTGATCACGAGCGAAGGGGCAATCCGTCGAAACAGATCAATCGTCTTCTGCAGCGACTGCCGGTCATAAACCAACCGCCCGTCCGGCTCACCGAGCGTATGAAACGTTGCCCCGATCATGTGCGCGGCACGAACGCCTTCTTCCCGACGGATCTTTGCGGTCTCTTCCGGACCGAATTCTTGTGATCCACAGTCCCCTGACGTGACGGTGGCGATGTGAACCTCCCACCCCGCCTGACGCAGTCGGATCAACGTCCCGCCGCAGGAGATTTCGGCATCGTCGGGGTGCGCCATCAAGGCAAGCGCGACTCGGTGGCTGGGTATTGTAGGTCGCTTCAGCATGTTTCCGTCAACTCTCGCGGCGTAGATGGGTGACCGTAACCGGGGGACAACGCTCAGCATTTTGCAAACCTCACGCGAAGATTTCTTCACGGTGTTTACCTTTTTGTGGTATTTTATTTGCGCGGGTCATCGATTCTGTCAAACGGCGTGCGCATATTGCACCTTATCTCTCGCTTTTCGCACGAGTCGCCTTCTTCTGCCGCTGCCTGACGGCGAGATCCAATCAACCGTTCACCCTCGCATCGGCATATCGCGTCCACCTCTAAATTGATCCCGAGACATCGACCTTTCGCCGACAGAAACCGCCGCGCATGAAAGCCTCCTTCGAAAAACTCGTCCCGGAAAAGGGACAGTCATTCCGTTGCTTCAACCGGGAAGAACTGCGTTCGCCGGTGAAGTGGCATCGTCATCCCGAGGTCGAACTCAACTACATCCCCGCGGGCGTCGGATCTCGGATGGTCGGCGACCACATCGGCAGTTTCACTGACCACGAATTGGTTTTGGTCGGCTCGGAACTGCCACACACATGGGCGTCGGACGAATACCGTGGCCAGACCTACGACCTTCACTCCGCCGTCGTCGTGCAGTTCCACCCCAGCTTTCTCGGCGAAGGATTCTTTGACCTCGGAGAAATGGTCGACGTCCGCAATCTCCTACAGCGATCCAGTCGCGGGTTGTGGTTCCCGCCAACCGTCGCCCAACCGATCGGCGAGAAAATGGCTGAACTGATTTCGCTCTCAGGCGCGGCGCGATTGGTCGGACTGCTATCGATCCTCAACGATCTGTCGCAACAGGACACCGCCGAACCGCTCGCCTCTCCCCTATACCGAGCCACCAACAACAAACAAGTCGAAACGCGGATTCAAATTGTTTGTGACTACATCACCCATCATCTCACCGACGCGGAACTCTCTCACAGCGACCTCGCCGATCTTGCCGAAATGAATCCTTCGGCGTTCAGCCGTTTCTTCAAACACTCAACCGGACGTACCGTCTCCGCATACATCAACGAATTGCGAATCGGTTTCGCGTGTCGTTTGTTGACCGAAACCGACGATTCGATCCTCTCGATCAGTCAACAGTCAGGCTTTCAAAACCTATCCAACTTCAACCGTCGATTCCAACAACACCGCAAACAAACACCGCGTGCCTACCGCAAACGATTTCGCACCAACGCGTAACTCCCGGGCAACGCCAACTTCCCAGGTAGCGAAACTCACCAAGAGTTTGTCGATTTAATCAAGAGTCAACCTGCTTTCGTTTAACCGGTAGCCGTAGGCGACGCGCGGTGGCAAGTAGGTCGCCTTTGGCTGCCCGTTAAACGATTAAATCGACAACTCGCCAAGAGTTTCGGAACAGCCTGTGAACAACCGAATGTCTTGGCGACATTCGCTACGGCTTTAACTCCCAAAATTGGGATCAAGACGTACCACGAGCTCGGATTTACCAGGAACATCCTCCTATCAGTCCGAAGCGCAAACGAACAAACCAACGACTTCAAAATTTGCTCGATTTCACTGCCGCAAAAATCTACGGTCCGACTCGCGTCTGACTGTCCAAGTTCAAACACATACTAAACGCCCAGGGACCATTCCCGTTCTCGATCCGGTAGAGCACCTTGTTGTACCCAGCCTGAAAACGGACGCGGCGCAATCCTTCATCGATCTTCCATGCCTTGAGCACATCGCTGCTCGACCAGACCCGAACATCGTTGATCCACAAATCTGAACGGTCGTCGCTACCGACCGCAATCCAAACATCCGTCGGCTCGTCAAAGTGCAACTGCGTCCATGCGTAGTAGATGACATATTCGCCTTGAAGATGCCGCGGCTCGATCTTCGGAGATGTCGATTGATAAAAACGCCATTGGACGGGATTCACGGCCGCCCGAGTTCGATACTCCGCATCGAGATCGACCATGCTTTCGGGAGGGAACTGTTTGTGAATGTTCGCACGGCTGGCGTTGTCAAACGGGCCGATCAAATACCACGAGTCCACAAACGTCCAACCTTTCGCCCGTGTTCCTCCCTCCGATGCAAACCGCCGCGCAGGCATCGGCGACGCAAACTCACGCGGAGGCGGCGGTGCAGTGACTGACTTCTCCTCAACCACGGTAAACGCTTCTGACCGCGTGCTATTGGTCGTCCCGTCCGCCTCCCTATCGCTGCGTGACTGCCCATCATTGCCCCGCTCGCCATTACTGCCCGGGCTCTCCTGCTGTTTGCTTCGTTTCGCCATCAACGACGTCATGTCACTGACCGCACCACCGTCGTCTTCGGCGGATTGGGAACGTTCCTGCGCAGCCGACTCTCGCCGTTCCGCTAACGTGATCTGCAGCCCCTCTTGCTCGAGACCTTTCGCTCGAGCGAGCAATGCTTGGGCGAACTCGGCCATGTTCTCGGCCTGACGTTCCGCCGTGCCGAGCGTTTCGAACTGGCGACGCATCGACTCCTGTGTCCTCGCCGAACGATCGAGCGACTCGACTTCGAACTTCGGACGCTCCGGCAGCGGCACGCTGACCAACTTTCTCGCCTCACTCGGTTCGATCGATTGAACGAGAGCCAAATCCGCCGATCGGAACTCTTTGAACTTCTTCGCAATCAACCGTTCGAGATCCCGGGCACGTTCGAACGCCTCTTGCGGCGTCGATGGATCATTCGATGTCCCCTCGTTCGCTGCGGCCTGCATGTCGATCGTTTCCATCCGCGAAAGCGCCTTCTGCTGAGCCGACTTGGCCGTCGCCATCAGTTCCGTTGCCGCCGCCCGCGCCTCCTCGATTTGCCGGCGCTGCGGTGCAAACTCGGCATCATCCGCGTCCAAGTTTTTCTCGGCCGCTTGCATCTGGCCTTCAATCCTCGCCAATTGTGTGGCGAGTGTTTTCAGATGGTGTTCCGCCGTCGCAACTTTATGTTTGGCTTGGTTGATCGCGTGCTGTGCTTGGTTAACCCGATGCTTTTGCTTCTGCACGGTTTGCCGAGCCTGCTGTTGTTCGCGGGAACTTTCCTTGTCGCGTTTCCTCGCTTCGTCGAGTCGTTGGTTCGCCTCGTCAATTTTTGTCTGGTCCTTTTTGTTCCTGGCGTCGCGCACTGCGCGCTGTGCTTTGGCGACCTCTCTTTGCGCCGTTGATCGAGCTCGGTCCGCATCCTTCGACTCCTGCTCCGCCTCGGCCACCGTCGCCACTTCCTCCTCGTGCTTTCGTTCGGACTCTTCCACCGCCTTCGATGCAGACTCCAATTCTCGGCTGCGTGTTTCTCGGTGATCTTTGATCTTTGCCATGTCCGTTTCGATTCGTTGCATCGTTTGCTCATGATGCTTCCGACGGTTGGCATGACGATCGATTTCTGCCTGCACGTTCGCAGCCTCGCGTTCCTTCGCCTGCGACTCTGCCAACGCTTGGCTCGCATCGATTTGCAACTGAGCAACCTCGTCGAGCATTCCCATCGACCGCCCCGCGATCGACAACGCCGCAGCCATTTGCGAAATCGCATCCTC
>NZ_ANOH01000401.1:2500-9192 GCF_000346505.1 Aporhodopirellula sallentina SM41 | reverse complement strand
TGCGACAGCCAGGTGGCTGGCCGTGGATGCGTTGTCGTGAACGTGCAACGTTTCGAGGTAGTAGTCTTGACCGGCGACGAGGTAGATCGGCGTCGAAGCGTTCGCGTTTGGCGAATTGAAATCCTCCGGTCGGAGCCTCGTTATCGACCGACACGATGACTCGTGACGTGTCAGACGTTACTCCCTGCGAAAGGTAAACCTCGGCAGTGTCGCTGGCGGCGAGATGGAAGGTATACGCTCCACTGGCGGGAACCGATACGATCGATCGTGTTCGCGTTGCATGAGTTCCTGCAGGTTGTGAATACGTCAAATCGGCGAGATCGTTAGCGGAGGCGGGAGTGTTCGCAATGAAGGATTCGCTCGACCGAAGTTCCTCGATGCTGGTGATCAATGTCGGCGCTTCGAACGTTTCGATGAGTGCACCGCTGCGGAGTTGTTCGGCCGAAATGGTCGGGCGTAACTGGTGGCTCGGGAGAGCTGTCTTGAAGCTCGAATCGGTTTCGCTGCCGACGCGGATGTGTGATTGTCCTGACCCGGCGACGTATTCAATTCTCAGTTCAACGCTTTGACCGGCCGTTAACGAGATGGAGGCGGATTGTTCGTTGCCGGCGGCCGTGAATAAGAGTTGGTTGTCGACGTAGACCGCGGCGGAGTCGTTTGCTCCGACATTCGCGAAGAGGTTATGGGATGCAGTTTCCTGCGGTGTGAATGTCCCTTGCCATCGAATCGAGAAGGGCAGGGCGGTGAGGCCGAGCGATGGTGAGGGGCCTTCGATGCCGAAATCAAAATCAATGGTCGCGTCGTTGCGGATTTGAACCGGAGCCGAAGAGAAGTCGGTGTTGTCGAAGATCTCCGCGGTCAGTCCTTCGTTAACTCGGTCGACGATGGAGGGAGAGTTAGCGACGATCTCAATCGGGAGGCTGGCGAGTGAAACGGTGCTGCCATCATTGGTGACCGCGTGGATGTTCACGTCGCGGGTTCCCGAGGGAACGAAATAAGAATGGAGTCGCGTGAGCGGCAAGGCAAGACCGACTGCCGGAACCGACGTTACCCGGTCGTCTCCCCAGTCAATTTCGACGCGATCGATCGATGCTAGGTCGAGTTCTGAAAAAGAGTCGATGCTGAGTTCGACGATATCGCGAGTTCGAGTTTGGCTCGGCAACGTCACGGACGCGGAGGGGCTGGGTTCGCTTTGCAGTGCCGAGGCGGTTTCCGGTCCAGACGCTTCGTTGAGGAGGTTGATGATTTGCAGGGCATCCACCGGCGAGACGTTTCCGTCCTGATTGACGTCGAACGCAAAAGGGGACGAGGATTGTTTTTGTGTCGTCGGTGATTGCGTAGCGGTTTGCGTTTCCGCGCTCAGGTAGTTGATCACCTGCAGAGCGTCCACCGCGGTAACGTACCCGTCTTGGTTGACGTCGAATCGGTTGGAGTCTGACGTAGCGGTGGCGGTGAGTAGTCGTCGGTCCTCGAGAATCTCGATTCGGAGTCGATTGCGTCTGCGGGAATCGCGGTTGAGTCGAGGACGCTTGACGTAATTCATGCGCGGAATCGATTGGAAGTCGAGAGGCGGTGTCGGGGATTTGGCCGGATAGGCAGGATACCTCGAATGGGCGGAATGCGGAATGCTTTTTTGGCTTGCCGACGGTGAGGTCGCGGGGGGCCGGTGACAAAGCGATGAACGTTGAGGTGCCAAGGCTCTTTCGCGGCGCGAGAGAGCGGGTTGGCTGTAATATTGCTCTATCGTTTTGTTTTACTTTGTTTTGCTCCGCGTCGACCGTGGGGCGAGTGCTACGTGCTCAGCAGTTTAGCCAGGGTTGTCGCGAGGCCCTTGAGGGCAGTGTCGTCGGCGAGGCTGATGGTGAGTTGAGGGCGTCCTTCGGCGTCGCGGTCGACGCACTGGGTCAGCTTGTCGGTGAGTTGCTGGATGGTTTCCTCTGCGGGGGGCGATTGATCTGCACCTCCGATGAGTTCGCCGGCGAGCGAGAGTGCGGCGGTGACCAGCTGGCCGCTGGCGGCGGAAACTTTCTCGCGTCGCTGGGTGGCGGCCAATTCTTCGGCCTCGGCTTCCACGCGGCGTTTTTGGCTTTCGTCGACGGGAGCGGCCAACGGCTTGGGAAGGATGATCTCGAGGCGGCGTTTGAGGTCCTCCATGCCGCTGGTCATGGAGACTTCACAGACGTCGCTGTCGAAATTAATTGACGCGTCGGCAAGGTCTTGCTTCGAGGCCAGCGTGGTCAGCAGGCCCTCCTCGATCGTTTCGCCAGTCGTGACCAACTTGTAAACGTGTACCGGGTTTTTCTGGCCCATCCGATAGGCACGTGCGATGCGTTGTTCGAGGACCGCGGGGTTCCACGGTAGGTCAACGTTGATGACCGTGTTGGCGGCTTGCAGGTTCAGTCCGGTGGAGCCCGCGTTGGTCATATTGATCACACGGCAGTTCGGATCGTTTTGGAAGCGGGCGACCAGTTCGGCGCGTTTCTTCTGGGGGACTTGTCCGTCGAGGCGAACGTAATCGCAGCCCAATTCGTCCAGTCGGTGTTCGACTCGATCGAGCATTCGTCGCCATTCGCTAAAGAGCACGATTTTGCGAGTCGGGTCTTCGATCAATCCTTCTAGCAATTCGCCCAGTCGTTCGAGTTTGCTGCTGTATTCGGATGCGTCTTGGTCGATCAGGTACGTGCTGTCGCATGCCATCCGTGCCATGAGGAGGCACTTTTGCAAGCGAAGTCGATCCATCTCCGTCATGAATTTTTTGCCGGCGATTTGTGCGACCGTTCGCATGTTGGCGTCGTGGATCTCCTTCTGTTCCGCAGTCGCTTCACAGCGGATGACTTCGTCGGTGCGATCGGGGAGTTGTTTGGCAACCTCGGCCCGAGTCCGGCGCAGCAGGATCGGTTGCATCTTTTCGCGCAGCGTGTCGAGTTGGCGGTAGCCGAGCGTTTTGCCACGATCGTCGACCACGTGGTGTTGGTTAAAGAAGTGGTACGCCGGACCGAGAAGTTCGTCGTCAACAAACCGGGTGACGGTGAAGAGTTCGCCGAGTCGGTTTTCCAGTGGCGTGCCGGACAAGACGAGTCGGAAGGGGCTTTCGAGTTGTCGGATCACGTTGCTGGTTTTGGATTCCCAGTTTTTGATTCGTTGCCCTTCGTCCAGGATGATCAGGTCCCAGGGCACATTCTCGATTGCGGTTAGATCGCGAAGGACTTGCTCGTAGTTGCAAATCGTAAAGAACGTATCGCTGCTGTATTGTTCGATCCGCTCTTCTCCGCTGCCCAGGACGATTTGGGCCGAGTGCCCGCTGAACCGTGTGATTTCGTCTCGCCATTGGCTTTTGAGCGATGCGGGACAGACAACGAGTACCCGTTTGATCTCGGCGAGTCTGGCGAGCAGTTCAGCGACCCCGATTCCTTGGATGGTTTTGCCGAGGCCCATGTCGTCAGCCAGGATCGCGCGGCCGGCGCCGGCTGCAAATGCGATTCCGTCTAGTTGGTAAGGCAGCAGTTTGGCATCAAGCAGTTCGGTTCGCAGAGGGTGTTTGTCGACGCGTTCTCGAATGAGATCGCATTCTCTGCGGACACGGTCTGAGACGAGTTGTCGTTGGATGAATGCTTCGGCGTCAGGAAAAATAGTGACATCTTGGCCGGTGTGCTCAAGGGCTTGCACGCGAGTCATTGCGTCGTGGGCATCCGTGATCGGCTCAGCGACGCTGTTGCCGACGATCTCTTCCACTTTGGCGTCGGCTTTATGAGGCAAGTGGAACAGCAGTCCTCGCGGGGTTGCGCCATCAAACGACCCGTAGTGCATTCCCAGCGAAAGTCGCTTGCGACGATAGGGGGCACGCAACTGTGCCGCCGAGAATCGCTTTTTGACTTTGGTTTGAACGTGCAGGATGTGTTTGCACGTTCCCAGACGATTGGTTCGAAAGTCGGGGCAGGTGCAAAACGAATCACCTTCGCCGAGGCTTCGGATTGCGACGCGGTAGCTGCGTCCGGATCGTTCGCTGGTGACGACGTAGTCGGTCCATGGCCGCCCCGTGTCCATCGAGCGTACCTTCATGCTCTCCTCGGCCGCACGTCTTTCCCGGTCCGCGGTTGCCCGATGCCGTAGTTCCTCGGAGGTCAAGTTTTCGAGGGGAACGCTTTCGTCCGGCGGCATCGCCAGTCCCAGCACGCTCTTGGCGTCCAGTAAATAGTCAAGGGCCGCGCCAAGATGCTCACACGGCATCTCGCATTGGTCGCAATTGAGCTGCAACTGTTTGTTGCGTCCCGAATTCAGCGTGATGGTTGCCACGGCCAGACCGCCGTCGAGTTCAGCGTCTTCGACACGGACTCGGAAAAGGTCGCCTCCCAGGAAAACGTCGCGGTCGGACTGGATGTCGAAAACGCGACCTCCGGTTTGAATCAGACGCGGGCCTTCATCTCCGAGCAGCCGGCAGGCTTGGTGGTAGGTGAGGGTTCCGATCCTTTGGTGAAACACATTGGGCTTTTTCGTGTTTCGTTTGCTTCCACTCGTTTGAGACTTCTTTCCCTTGACTGTCGCCATGTCCGTTCTCCATGCAACTCGAAATGTTCGAAACGGACGTGATTAGAACCGAAGTTGCGTTTGGATCGAAGAGCAGGTTTGGGGTGGTGGCAGGCGGTGTGCATCGAGGAAGAGTAGCGAGAATGCTGGTTTTGGCAACGGTTCTTGCGGGGGCACGGTGACGCCAGGAGTCTGAGGAGCATTGCGTTTGTGCATCCTCCAGCCTTCTACATCACCGAGAAATAGTTGTCGCAGGCGAAATCGAAATACTCGTTTTTTAGCTCGATTTCGAGGTCGTTGTAGAGGCAATAGTTTCGGACTTGAAGCAGCAAGTCACGGGGTTGGCAGTTGCGAAATGGCCGGTTGACGGGCAAGTAATGTGTCTTGATTAAGTAGTCGATGGCGTCGGCGTTATAAGGAATTTTGGTGACGCGGCACATGATTTCGAACAGCTTCCTGAAGTCAGATTCCGGTGGGTTTTCGACTTCGATCTTATAAGGAATCCGTCTTAAGAATGCATCGTCAACCAGGTCTTTAGGCTCAAGGTTGGTGCTGAAGATAACAAGTTGATCAAAGGGGACTTGTATCTTTTTACCGCTCGCCATGTTTAAGAAATCATAACGTTTTTCGAGAGGAATGATCCAACGGTTGAGTAGTTGATCGACCGACATTTTCTGCCTTCCGAAGTCATCAATGACCAGCGTTCCGCAGTTGCTTTTCATTTGCAGCGGGGCTTCGCTGATGTTGCTCGACGGGTTGTTGAGCACTTCGAGCATCTCCATCGTGAGCTCACCGCCAGCGATAATCGTTGGGCGTTCGATGCGTACCCAGCGTTTGTCGAAGCCGCCCGCGTCGAGCAGTCCGGACGATGCTTCGGGCATGTCAGCCACGTGATTCATTGGGTCATAAACACGCAGAATGTCTCCGTCGATATCGACGCTGCGAGGGATCCAAATGTATTTTCCAAACGCACCGGTGACGCGTTCGGCGATAGATGTTTTCCCGTTTCCGGGGAACCCGAACAGGAACATGCCACGACCACTAGCGACCGCGGGGCCGAGACGTTCGAGCATTTTGGGATTGATAAGCAGGTCACTAAAGGCTTTGAGCAAGTCTTTGCGTTTTGGGAATTGTCCCTCGATGCTTTGACGTTTGATGCTATCGATGTATTCGGTTAGTCGTACTGGGCAACTGCCGTAATAGGTGGAGTCGTTTAAGTGGTTACGCGCGATCGCGCGGCCCGCTTCGGTGAGGACATAGACGTAGTCGTTCGTGGCCGTCGAGCTTTTGTAAGCTACGAGTTGGTCCTTTTTGAAGCGTTCCAGGATCGGCTCGATCATTCGGAACGGGAGTTGGACCTGTTCGGCGATGCGGCGCCCTTCGGCTTCGCCCGCGTTGAGGATAAATCGAAACATGATTGCTTCGAGCAGGGTTTCGCTGATTCGATTCGTGCGGAGGTCGGTGGGTTCGGCGGGACGCCATGCCTCATCGCGGCTCGGCTGGAAGCCGCCCGGCGAAGCTGCCGCGGGCCGGGCCGCACCGGTCGCTGGCCGGCGCTGTGCGGAAGTGGGCTGTGGGATAGGGGCCTGCGCGGGAGCGCGGTTTTGAGGTTGGTGGTTGGTTGGTGAGTTTTGGCTCGTTGGTCGAGCACCGCCTTGGGGACTGCGTCCGGCAGGTGGCGGCGACACGCTTCCTGCGTTGGCGGAGTTGCCGCTTTGTCCGGATTCGGTGGTGCCGCCGGCATTCGCTCGGGGGTTGGAGTCTCCACTTAGCGACTGAATGCGGTTAATGAGGGCATCGAGTTGGGTGTCGACGGCATCAGAAGCCGAGGAACTGGGCGAATTGGTCGACGGAGTACCTGATTGAGGCTTTTTCATCGCGGCACCGGGACGCAGAAAGGGAGAGAGAGTTCGAAATGCACGTCTGTGGAGGTATCGGCAGAACGAAACGCCGGGTGCACTTGGGTTTCAGATTGAAAGCTGGGGTGTCGTGGGCGAGGGCCGGGAAATAGTCAGGATCCGCAAAGCCCCGCAAAATCCCGTGTTTTTGGGGCTCCTGGCAAATGATTCAAAAACATTTTCAGAAAAATTCACCAAAGGCACTTGCGAGCACCGAAGACTGTCCCTATCTTTCCGCCTCCTCGCTGAGGAACACCGCCAACACGGCGG
>NZ_ANOH01000400.1 GCF_000346505.1 Aporhodopirellula sallentina SM41 | reverse complement strand
TGACCCTGGCGTTTAAGTAGGGCCGGGTTTGTATGTGTTGGGGAATAGCTGGATTCTTGCGAATCCGGCTGCGGGAAGCGGGTATGTCGAATTTCCGAAGGCTCTGGACCGTAACGAACGTGTTGTTGCGGGGACTGAAAGAGATACCGGGGGTGCTCGCTAGGCGAGTAAACGATCTCTGATCCTATTTACGGGCTCGTTCCAGTTGCCGAATTCGGTTTGTCGGCTGATGACAGTGTTCGGGTACCATGGCGTCGAGTCGCCTTCCATCAACCAGCGCCAATCGGGGACTCTACCCAGAAGCAGGTGCGTGCGAACGCCCAGGGCTCCAGCGAGGTGAGCGATTGCAGTGTCGGTTGTTACGAGTGCGTCGAGGTTGCACAAAACCGCGGCGGTGTCCATGAATTGACCGCCTGTTTGGTCGAGCGTGTCAGGTAATCGGATGATCGAGTCGGCAAAGTCGACTTGATCGAGTTGTTCGATGCCGTGGCCGAACTGCATGTTGACGACATCGAACTCGCCGCCTTCAACGATGGGACGCAGTTCTTCCAACGCGACGCTGCGGTAAACGTCCGCGTGATGTTCTCGGTTGCCCTGCCAGTTGATCCCAATAAGCGGTTTGGGAGAGGAGTCGTGGTCGGTCGGTTTGCGTTTCGGAGCGAGCCAATCATGCCACTGGTTGATCAGTTGATCTGAGACGTGCAGGTAGCCGTCGATCCTAGGTGGGGAGGAGGGTGGTTCGTTGGGCGTTGTCTGTGTGCTCGCGAACAGGGAGTCGCCGAAGAACATCGCTCGGTCGCGTTGATAGACGGCGTCCAGTATTTCGATAAACGAACCTTGGAAGTTGGCTTGGGTGACGTTGCCGTGCAGCATCGACATGCCCGCGGCCATCATGTCGCCGTTGTTTGAAGTGGGGGTGGCGTCGGCAACGAATTCGTCGACACCCGGGACCGTTGAAAACAGCGGGATCAGTTTTTCGCTGCAGACGGCGATGACTGTCGCGCCGCTCGCTTTGAGCGCCGATGCGACGCGGATGAAATGGATCGCGTCGCCGAGACCTTGTTCGGGGTAGATCACAACGACTCGCCCATCGAGTGGCTCGCCAGTCCAGATCGGGACGTGAATTCCGGCGGCCCTCCATGCTTCGGCGATCGCAGGTCTGCCGACACCGGGCATCCGCCAACGCCATCGGAACTCTTCGAACCCGCGATCGTAGTCACCCATCAGGAGAGAGATGACGCCGAGGTTGCGGTGCAGTTCCGCGTTGTTGGGATCGATCTTGAGCCCTTGGTCGTACCACTGCAGACCGCGTTGAACGTCGCCGTTCCATACCCACAGGGTTCCGCGATTCTTCAGTGCGGAGAGATAGCCCGGTTGTTGCTCAAGGGCTTTGGCGAAGCAGGTTTCCGCCTCGTCGATCTCGCCGATCATTCGGAGCGAATTACCGAGATTGTTCCACGCGATCGGGAACTGGCTTTTGATCGCCAGGGCCCGTCGATAAGAGTCGATCGAGCCTTGAAAGTCTCGCAGATCGAACTGCGCGATCCCGAGATACACCCAGGCTTCGGCAGAATCCGGGATTTGCTCCAGGACACCGCGATACAGTTGCATCGCGGCGGGAACGTTTCCACTTTGATGGATTTGCCAGCCTTGTTGTAGGACTTCGCCAATGGATGGCATTAGTCCAGGAATCCAACCAAGTCCTGGCTGCGGCTAGGTTGTTGAAGCTTGCGAACCGCTTTGGCTTCGATTTGTCGGATCCGCTCGCGGGTGACCTTGAAGATGTGTCCGACTTCTTCGAGCGTGTAGCTGTAGCCGTCACCGAGACCGTAACGCAATTTGATGATTTCGCGTTCACGGTAGGAGAGCGATTTCAGCACGCCGGTGATTCGTTGGCGGAGCATTTCCTGGGTCGCACCGATTTGCGGGCTTTCCGCGGTGCCGTCGGGCAGCAAGTCACCGAATTGGCTGTCTTCGCTGTTTCCGACTGGGCGGTCGAGCGAGATCGGGAAGCGGCTCATTGTCAGGACGCGGCGTGCTTCTTCGATCGTCACGTCGGCGCGCCGAGCGGTTTCCTCGATCGACGGTTCACGTCCGAGTTCTTGCAGCAAAGCACGAGCGACGTTTCGGACGCGGCTCATGGTTTCGACCATGTGAACCGGGATACGAATCGTACGGCTTTGGTCGGCGACAGCGCGGGTGATTGCTTGGCGAATCCACCATGTCGCATACGTGCAGAACTTGAACCCGCGACGGTATTCGAACTTGTCGACCGCTCGCATGAGTCCGGCGTTGCCTTCTTGGATCAGGTCGAGGAACGAGAGTCCGCGGTTGCGGTACTTCTTCGCGATCGAGACGACCAGACGAAGGTTTCCTTCGCTCAGTTCCCGTTTGGCCTGTTGGTATTCGCTGTAGACGCGGCCGAGCATTTGGCAGCGGTTTCGCAGCGACGTTGGGGTTTCTTGGCAGGCGGTCAGGATTTGGCGACGTTCGTGCAGCAGTTGGTCGCGGACTTCGCGGCCGTGTTTGGTGCGTTTCTGGTCACGGATGAGGGCATCGATTTCGTCGAGGCGGCGAGAGAATTTCTCGAGCATCGCGATTCGGGTTTCGATCCGTTGGGTACGCAGGCCGAGTTCTTCGACCAGGCGAACGGCGCGGCGACGACGACGAGCGAGTGCCCGCCATGCTTCGGCGCGGCGACGTGCCGGCGTGCTCTTGCTCATCGCAACCTTCCAGTCATGGCGGTTGCGGCTCAGGAGCGTTTGCAGGGTCCGGAGGTTGTGCGGAAGGCGGCCGACGATTTGTTCTTTCTCGAGCCGGTCGGTGACGCTGACCTGAACGGTTCGGTCGAACGGTAATTGGCCGCGGTAGACCTTCTTCAGCGTCTTGTAGGCTTCGACGAGGACGTAGTGGTTCTCGAGCAGTTTGGTGCGGAAGCGACGGCGGGTTTCTTCGATCCGTTTGGCCAGTTCGATTTCTTCACGACGGGTCAGCAATGGGATCTCACCCATTTGCGTCAGGTACATCCGAACTGGATCGTCCGACCACGTTTCCGATTCGTCAATCGCAATCAGCTCATCAGGGCTTTCCAATTGCACCTGACCGTCGCTGACGTCAGCAACGCTGACGCCCGTATCGTCCTCGTTGTCATCAACGGGAAGTTTACGGAAACCGCCTGTAACGACATCGGTGTTGGTTGCCGAAACGTCGTCAAAATCATCCATCATCGGATCGAACAAAGTATCAACTCCTTCAAGGTTGTGTGTCTGTTGCTTATCGCGGGTGAGCAGCGAACCAGGATTCCACCTGGGTGTTGGTCACCGTGGGGTTCGAGGCATCCGAAGATGACTCGTTTGTTGTTTTCTAAGTGCGGGTAATTCGAGCCCGAGTGTAATTCGACGAAACGTCAAAACGAGTCGCGTTGCCAGAGTTTGTACGCCTGTGCAAAGGAAACTTATTCAACGCTGAAATGTTGCCCGTAAAATTTCAACTACGTCTTGCGGATCAGTCATCAGGTACCTTCAATCTAGCACCCGTTAGACGGTCCGCCGGAATGACATCCTCAATTGGAAAAACATTCCGATTGGCTGGAATCCCCGGTTCTGTCAACCGTGTCGCCTTCGGGAACTTTTCCTTTGGTATCCTGCAATGGTAGCCCGTTGGAAAGCTGCTAGGGTGAAACAAGATGAACGGAGAATAACGACCTGCATCCCGAGTCATTTCTTTTACTCGAGTGCCTTTTCAGCCCGAGAATCTTTTGCCCTTCTAGCCCCATCAGCCCGTTGCCACTTTCTGTGGTTGGCGCCGCCGAAGTGGTTGGCCTTGTCAGCATTGTTTTCAACACTTTGTCGAAATGCTCTGCTCACCGAGTAGGCTTTGTTGGCAAACGATCTTCGAGCACCATCCTGGCTCTACCGAGGAACCACGCACCTGTGGGTGCCGCGAACCCAATCCGCTCGGGTTGCGAAGACGAACTACAGTTCGTTGTGGTGGTTGTCGCGAATCATCGTTGAATGTCCGGTCAAGTGTTCGCCTTGCGAGCACCTGACGGGAGCGACCGGTCGTGTGTTAACCTCAGCACATCGCAATGTTAGTCTGTCAGAGTTTTCGGTCTACCCGTGCGTCACGCGATTTGTGAGCGTTTCCGGGGGGGACAGTCGCCTCCGACTAGCATCGCCACCCTTCATTACAGCTCCATTCTCACTTTTGTTCAGGTTCGACGATGTATCAATTGACATGCCCCAAGTGCGAGGCGATCAACGAGGTTTCCACGGCGAAGGCGGGCGGTGAAATCGAGTGCAGTGGTTGCGGGCAAATGATCGCCGTTCCCAAGCTCGGCGAACTGCGGAACCTGCCGCCGGTCGAGGACACAAAAGCGGTGCGTGCGACGTCGTCTTCCGGTGGGCTGTCGGGCGGGCGGTCGTTCGCCTTTGCGGCCCTCGGGCTGGTATGTCTGTTATGCCTCCTCGGTGCCGCGTTTTGCGGTGTGAACTGGTCCAATATCGACGTGCCGCTGACGACCGAAAAACACTTGGAATTGCTCGAAGAGGGCTACCAGGAGGCCAGTTCGGCACAGATGATCCGCGAGTTCGAGGACATCACGAAGTACGGGGTCGATATCCCTACGCCGCTGGAATACCGCACCATCGAGTTACGCAAACAAGCCTGGGGCCAGAAAACGATGGCCTACCTCGCGGTCGCGGCGGTGGCGTTTGTGTTGGCCCTGGTGGTCGGACGCAAACCCAAAACGGCGGCGTAGCCGGGCAAGGTTACGTGGGCTCTGCGTTGATACTTTGCAAGGCCGCGATGTCACAAAATTGTTTGCGATTTGGGGGGCCTTGATTGTTGACAATTGCAGGACACTTGGGGCATCCCCCGTTCTGAGTTTTTCACCGGTATTTTGATGCGGTTTTCAGCGTCCCGCGGCGAGCCCTCGTTCATCTGGAAACACACACGTCATCCGGAACCACACAGGTAACTCGGAAACATACAGGTCATTCGGAAACGCACACGCCCCATCCCGCGAGACTCGGTCGTCGCGCACGAAAAAACCTCGTCCGAATGAATCGGGCGAGGTTTGGTTTTGGGTTAGTGATTCTGGCGAGATCGGCGACCGGGTGAGGACGCCTGAACCGAACGTTGTCTTGGCGACGCCGCAGCGGAGATCTGTCAGGTCACTTTCGCGACGGGCGTCGACTAGATGTCGGTAGCGGCGTCTGGCGTTGGTGCTGGAGGAGCCGGTGGAGCGGCTTCTTCGTCGCTGCTGCTAGGAACGGCATCGCCTTCGGCAGGAGCGGCATCGGCTGCTGCGTCTGCGGTCGGTGCTGGTGGTGCTTCAGCAGCAGGAGCTTCCGCGGCTGGAGCTTCCGTTGCGGCTTCGGTAGCAGCACCGGTCGTTACGCTACCAGGAACGAGAGTTTCGCCGGGAGCAAGGTCGAAACCTTCGCTGCTGACCGATTCGCCCATTTCGACAGGAGCACCTTCGACGACTGGGGCGTCGCCACCGCAGCAAGGAGCTTCAACGACAGGAGCTGCTTCGACGGCGCCACAACAAGGAGCTTCGACGACGGGAGCAGGCTCGCAGCATGGTGCTGGTGCAGGTTCGCAGCAAGGAGCAGGAGCTGGTTCGCAGCATGGCTCAGGAGCTGGGGCACAGCATGGTTCCGGAGCAGGTTCGCAGCATGGCTCTGGTGCTGGTTCGCAGCAGCAAGGCTCGCAGCAATCGTCTGCTTTCATTGCACGCAGTTTGGCAAACAAGCCACCACCGCCGCAGCGGGTTGGTTCGCAGCAGTCGTTCTTCGCGAAAAGTTTCTTGAACAAACCACCAGCTTGTACCGGTGCGCTCAATGTCAAAGAGGCGGCCATGACCAACGCGAGGGCGGCCGTTCCTTTCACCAAATTCCGAGTCATCTAATTCTCCCAAAAGGTTCGGAGTGTTCGGTGCGATCTGAGTTCGCACACTAAACTGTTGAAATGCTATCGAGCACTTCTGAAAATCTTGTCATCGCCCCAATCACACGCTGCGATCAGGGCCACGGAGGAACAGGTGATTCACACAGGAATCGTGGGTGCCGCATTGGAAACCACATCCACTCTGTTCTTATTGCCCGCCTACAGTAACTTCAGCGCCACCGTTGTCAATTGCCCAAACCTCCTAAATAGGCAACTCAGCGTAGCCTCGCGTGCATGTCGAAGACCAACTTCGGTCGGTTTTCGGAGGATGCGACGTCGTTCGCGGGAGATGAACGCGTTTGCAGTGCGTCGGCAGAAGGGCCGCAATGCAAAACAGACGTCTCGCTTCGGTACCGGGATACGGTCTCGAAAATGGGCTTTAAGGGAGGGAGGGTGCCTTTGGGCGACTGAAGAGGAGTCTGCGGCGCCGTTGAGTCCGGGGCGGCGGCCTGGCATAGAGGCCGTCGAGATGTGAGGCGTCGAGATGTGAGGCGTCGAGATGTGAGGCGTCGATATGTCGGACCTTGATATGGCGTCCGTTCTCGTGGCCGCCCGATCGCCAGTCGGCTCGCCCGCGAGAGTTTGACCCGATGAAGGTCGTCCCGCGGATGGTTGTTTTCCAGATCGGCGTTTCGGCCTGCGAATCGCCTCAAACCGGATCGGTTTACCGCACGGCGTTGGTGTCGGCCGGTGCCGGCGAGGTTGCCGTTTGCTCGGCTGGTTGCCCGCCGAGGATTTTAGCCATGTGTTCGCCGTTTTCGAAATCGAGCACCAAAGGTGGCTCGCTCGGGCTCATTTCAAGAACGAGGCCGGAGATTTTCCAGTCGGCTTGTTCTTTAACGACGGACCAGACGACTTGATAGCTCTGCGGAGCCGACATCGGTTGGCCTTGAGCGTCCAAAGGAGCCGGTTCGGTCCAGATGCAGTGAACGAGGCGACCTTGGAAACCGGTTCCGGCAACGCTTTCGTCGACCGGCATCGGGGTGCTGCGGGTGATTTGAAAATGGGCGTCAGGCGATCCGATCGGTTGGACGACCTGGCCGATCCGACTGAGTTCGCGTTGGGCTTGCTCGGTCAGCAACGCCATCGCGTTGTGGTTTTCGCCGCCACGTCGGATTCGATCGAGGAAATGGCTGACGACGGCCTCGGCTTCCGCTGCTTGCGGCGCCGATGGGTCGGCAGGGCTCGAAGCGGTGTTCGTGCCAGCGGATTGGGCTGTTTCTTGTTTGCTGCAGCCGACTTGGTTGGTGACCATGACGAGTGTGAACACGCCGAGTGCGAACACGCATCTGAAATTGATTAGCTGACGCTTCATTTGATTGATACCACTGAGAATCCGTTCTTGCTGGGAAACATCCGAGCCGATCTGCCCCGATGATCTTTCTCCTTTACAAATCAGGAGCGACCGGGGTCAAGAGAATCCCTGGGCTTTGCGGCAATCGGCAGCAATCATCTGAGATAGCGTCGATTGATCCGGGAAAAACGGGGAATATTTCCGGTTTGCGTCAATCGGGTAGCCGACGGGGGGCTATGATAAATCTCTTAGGGGGCTAGGATATTGTAGTGCTAAACGGAGGTTTACTTCCGCTTTCCTTTCTGCCGATTATCTCGTTGATTCATGCTCCCAGTGAAAGAGTTTCTCGGAACGCACCGGTATGAATTGAAGGGCGTGATCGGGCGCGGCGGAATGGGGGTCGTGTACAAGGCGTACGACCGGGAACGCGATATCTTCGTCGCGTTGAAAACGATTCGCGAACTCGACGCGTCTTCGCTCTATCAATTCAAGAACGAGTTTCGGTCGTTGACCGAGATCGTTCATCCCAATCTCCTGCCGCTCTACGAATTAGTCTCCGACGGCGAGCACTGGTTCTTCACGATGGAGCTGGCCGAAGACGCGGTCGATTTCTACACCCACATTCGGGCGATCAAGAGCGCGGATCTGTTGGCGACCGAGCAGTACGACGGTCCGATCTCATTGGGTGACGGGACGGTTTCGACAGAGAATGGGCCGCAAACCAGCATTGCCGCCACCGATCGCCAAAACCTGACGTCGCCCAACAGCGAAGACACTGCCACCGGGCATGACGACACTCAGCCCAACTACCAACAGACGGAGTCGAGCGGAAACACGCGGTCCGATGGTGAAGGCCTCGCCGAAATGACGTCGACGGAGGATGGTGGCGGCCAAACGGCGGACAGTTCCGTTGCCCTGTCGGAAGGCGTCTATGACCGAATTCGGGCATCGATGAGGCAGCTCGTCGAGGGAGTGCGTGCGTTGCATGATGCCGGCAAGTTGCATCGCGATTTAAAACCGGCGAACGTTTTCGTCCGCTCAACTGGTCGCGTGGTCTTGTTGGATTTCGGGTTGGTGGCGGAGCTGTCGCACGATCATCCGACCGAGGCGAAGGACGCGAAAGATTCTGACCCGGCGCATCCGGCACTCAATCCGTCACACCAATCCACGAGTGGGCGTGTTACCGGGACGGCAAAGTACATGGCGCCCGAACAGGCGGCGGCGAAACGGCTGACGACGAGCAGCGACTGGTACGCGGTGGGCGTGATGCTGTTCCAGGCCATCACGGGCCGATTGCCGTTCGACGGGACGCGAAGCTCGGTGTTGAAAAACAAACAGGTCCGCGACGCGCCGGCACCATCGGATTGGGTCGCCAACGTTCCCGAAGACCTCAACCGGTTATGCATCGATCTGCTACGTCGTGGCCCGGACGAGCGTCCATCGGGCAGCGAGATCGCGTCGCGTTTGTCTCGGTCCGATGAGACGGTTGCCCTGTCAGCGGATGCGGTCGCGTCGTTTGAGTTGCCGTTTGTCGGCCGGGTCGAGCATCTCAAAATACTCAACAACGCATATCAAGAACTCGAGCACGGTGCCACGACGGTGGTTCGGGTGCACGGCCGGTCTGGGGCAGGGAAGTCCGCGTTGATTCAGCACTTTCTCGACCGAGTGCAGTTCGCACCTGAGACCGTTGTGCTCTCGGGGCGATGTTATGAACAAGAGTCGGTGCCCTACAAAGCCGTCGATAGTTTGATCGACGCTCTCGCCCGTTACCTGATTCAGTTGCCTGACGACGAAGTCAGTTCATTGATGCCGGAATCGATTGCGGCCCTGGCAAGAGTCTTTCCGGTGCTGCAACGCGTGCCGGCGGTCAAACAAGCCGATGCATCGGCGGCGGATATTCCGGATTTGCGAGAGTTGCGAAGAAAAGCGTTCGGCTCGTTGGCGATGTTGCTGCGTGAGATCGCAGGGCGGTGTCATCTCATCTTGTCGATCGATGACCTGCAATGGGGAGATGTCGATAGCGCGAATTTGCTCGCCGAGTTGCTGCAACCGAGTGGCTCGCCAAAGATGCTCGTGGTGCTGAGTTACCGCAGCGAGTACATCGTCTCGAGTCCTTGCTTGATCGCGCTCGATGAGCAAATGAATCCGCGGATTCGTCAGACGGTGTTGCCGGTCGAAGACTTAACGGCCGCCGAGTCGCGTTCGCTCGTCGAAGAGTTGTTGCGTGATGCTTCGCCGGCGAGTCGCGAGGCGGTGGATTGGATCGTCGAGGAGTCGCATGGCAGTCCGCTGTTCGTTTACGAACTGATCAACCATGTGAATTCGGGCGGTGAGGTGAAGCCCGGTGCGATCAAACTCAACCTCGACGATGTTCTGTGGAAACGGATCCAGAGTCTGCCGGAGTCGTCGCGCCGACTGCTCGAGATCATTTCCGTCGCCGGCCAACCGATTCCGATCCGGGACGCCCATCACGCGACCGGTGCGGATGTGCCATTGATAGAGGCGCTGCGTGATCTTCGCGGCGGACGATTGATCCGCAGCACCGGGCCGCGTTTGATCGACCAGGTCGAGGCTTTCCATGATCGGATTCGCGAGAGCGTGGCGCTGCACCTGTCGAGTTTGGAACGCAAGAACTGTCACGCTTCGTTGGCGAGGACTTTGCGACAGGTCGAACACGCCGATACTGAAACGATCGCGATTCACCTGCACAAATCGGATCAATACGAAGAGGCGGCGAAGTATTACGCGTCGGCTGCCGACGAATCTGCCCGGGCGCTCGCGTTCGATCGGGCGGCGAATTTGTATCGGTTGTCGTTAACGACGCGTGCGCCGAAAGGTGACGCAGCGTGTTCGCTTTATACCAAGTACGGCGATACGCTAGCCAACGCCGGACGGCCGCACCCGTCGGCGAGTCAGTACTTGATCGCCGCTGAACTCACCGATGGGGTGACGCGAATCGACTTGGAACGCAAGGCGGCGTATCAACTTTGTGCGGGAGGTCACCTCGATGAAGGCCGTGAGGTTCTCGCTCGGGTGCTCAAACGTGTCGGGATGCAATTGCCCCGTTCACAAAAACACGCGCTCGCGCAGTTGCTGATGCGTCGGTTGAAACTGCGAATGCGGGGGACTGGTTATCGTGCGGAGGCGGCGATCGACGCGGCGGAGAAGGCACGACTGAACGTGACGTGGTCGGCGTCGGCAGGAATGGGGACAAAGAACATTGTTGTTTCCCCGGCGTTTCAAACATTGAACCTGTTGCTCGCTCTGCGTAGTGGAGACCAATTCAGTATCGCCCGCGCGATGTGCTGGGAAGCTGTCTACAACGCTCACGATGGGATCGGTGCGATGCGTTATTCGCGCCGCTTGATTGATCAGGCGACGGAAATCGCCGCCGAATTGAAACTGCCTTACATCAACGCGATGGTGGAACTCGCCGAAGGTGCCTGCGGGTTTCTCACCGGACGGTGGCCGGTAGGCAGTTCCCGGTGTGCTCGGGCGATCTCAATTTTGAAAGACCGTTGTACCGGGACGTCGTGGGAACTCGGTCAGGCGGCGACGTACCAACTTTGGTGTATGTCGTGGGAAGGGCGTTTTGGCGAGATGGCGGAACGGTCGGCGCAGATCCTCGAAGACGTTCTCGATCGTGGGGACCTGACCACGGCAGCCAACCTGCACTCTTACATGACACCGTTGGCTCACCTCACCGCAGGCGATGTTGTGGCGGCTCGTGAAAGTGTCGCCGAGTCGCTCTCGAAATGGTCTCGCAAGGAATACAACATTCAAAACATGACGGCGCTGATGGGCGGAGCGAGCGTTCATCTGTATGCCGGTGAATACGACAAGGCACACGCTCGAATGGTCAACGAGTGGGGTGATTTGAAACGCAGTTTGATCCTTCAAGCACAAATCTGCTCGGTCGTTTTGCCGGAACTTCGAATACGCGGTGCGCTGGGCAGTTACGCTCATCAGCAGCAAGACCCCGGGCTATTGCGGGACGCGAAGAAGTGCCTTCGTAAAATGGAACGAAAGAAGATTCCTTATTCGGTGGCGATGGCCGCGCCGCTGCGTGCGGCCCTGAGTCACATCGACGGGGACCGGTCGCGGGCCATTTCGCAGCTTCGCGAAGCGACCGAGCTTCTCGAATCGATGAGCATGAATCTGTTCGCATCCGCGGCGAGATTCCGCTACGGGCAACTGCTCGGCGACGGTGGCGGCGAGATTCATCAAACCGAAGCGGTCGATTGGATGAAGTCCGTCGGCGTTCAAGATCCGCTCGCCATGATCACGGCGTACACGCCGGCGTTCCCTAAAATCTGAACCCGCCTGATGAAACGGTTTGGTTTCCCCCATGGCGAGGGCGGGATGCTCTATGCTGGTGCTCTGTCTCGTCGCCTGCACCAGACGCCAACGTGGTTGGAAATCGGATTCGTTTTGACTGCGTCCCACAACCACGCTGGCTAATGGGTGACATGCGATCTTGCGATTGCCAACAAACCTTAGCTTCGGAGAGATCGAATGGGAAAGCAGAAAATCGCCGTGTTGGGTGGAGGCTTGGGAGCCTTGAGTACCATTCACGGGATCATGCAGGCACCTGACTGGCAAGACAAATTTGATATCACGGTCTATCAAGTCGGTTGGCGGCTCGGCGGGAAAGGAGCCAGTGGTCGTAACCAGCAACCCGGCATGGGCAATCGGATCGAAGAGCACGGGCTGCATATCTGGTTTGGCTTCTACAACAACGCCTTCAGGATGATGAAGGAAACCTATGCGGAGTTTCATCAACGACAACTCGCGCCCAACTCGCCCTATCAATCGGTCAACGGGGACCAACCTGCGTTCAAACCACTGAGCATGGTCAGCGTGATGGAGGATGCGGAAGGATCGTGGCATCCATGGACCAATCATTTCCCACGCAACGACGAGGAACTCGGAACGGAGAACACTCTTTGGACGCCTTGGACATTGATGAAAACGCTCGCCAAATGGTTGAGACGTTTGTTCGATGACTTCGTTGGGAATTTCGATCTTCCTGCGTTCCGATCACAAACGGAGGCGAAACCGGAAGAGTTTGAAGGGTGGGTGAGGGCGGAACTGCGCAGTGTCGATTCCATGCTGCTCGGAATGGGCGAGCGTTCCGGGGTTAGCCTGCTGCATCTGGCTGACGGAGTGATGGATCAGTTGAGCGACGACTCGCGCAACCACTCGGTGCACCAATACAATTTGCTGACTTGGCTGTTGACCAAACTGCGTGATCAGATCGAAGGTCTTCTCAATGGTGTCTTGTCGGGTCACACCGAACTGCGGCGATTGTTCATTTCGCTCGATATCGGCACGGCGGTGATGCGAGGAATGATAAGCGACGGCGTGTTGCAAGGCGGTTGGGATGTGATTGAGCAATTCGACTTTCGCGAATGGCTCAAACGAAACGATTGTCATTCGTCGGATTCCGCGCCGGTACGCGCTGCGTACTCGCTCGTGTTCGCGTACGAAGGTGGAGACACCAGCAATCCGAACTTTGCCGCCGGAGCATGCACTCGCGCGTTCGCCCGGATTCTGCTGACGTACAAAGACGCGCTGCTGTGGAAGATGGAAGCCGGCATGGGAGATATCGTTTTCTCGCCGCTGTATCTCGTCTTGAAGGAAAAAGGGGTCAAGTTCGAATTCTTCCACAAGGTTCGCAATCTCAAACTCAGCGACGATCACTCGGGAATCTCCGAGATTGAAATGGACGTTCAGGGCACGCTCAAACCCAGTTGCAATGGTGTTTATGACCCGTTGGTTTGGGTTCACGATTGTCCGTGTTGGCCGAGCACGCCGTTGTATGACCAAATCGAACAGGGCCAAGATTGGATCGACCATGGTCTGAATCCCGAGTCGGCGTGGTGTCCGCCCGAACCGGTACAGAAGAAAACGTTGACCATGGGCGAAGACTTCGACCAAATCGTGCTCGGCATTTCGATCGGAGCGATACCGCACATCGCCGGTGAGTTGATCGCACACGACGACCGTTGGAAGAATATGGTGGACCATGTCAAAACGGTGCAAACGCAGGCGTGTCAGTTCTGGTTCAACCAAACGACCAACGACATGGGTTGGGAGCCTTGGTATCCGGCGCCGGGGGCGGGCGAAACGCCGCCTCGCGAGCAAGCCTTGGTGGGCGCGTACGAGTCGCCGCTCGATACGTGGTCGGACATGACGCAGGTCATCCCCGCCGAAGAATGGCCGACGTCACAGAACGTGCAGAGCATTGCCTACTTCTGCGGTGCGATGAAGGACGACGACACGATTCCTCCTCTGCCGCCGCCAAACCAGTGTGGTTTCGTTGAGCAAGAAACCGAGCGTGCCAAAGCAAACTCGAAAGCGATCCTGACCGAGCACATCCGTCCGTTTTGGCCCAACGCGGCTCAGCCTGGAAACCCGAACGCGTTGAATTGGGACGTGTTGGTTGATTCATCGGGAGCGTCAGGCGAGGCGCGATCCGACGCGCAATACTTTCGGGCCAACATCGCGCCGACGGAACGTTATGTGTTGTCGGTGAAAGGATCGACGAAATATCGGCTGCATCCGGGCGAGAGCGGTTATGGCAATTTGGTTCTCGCCGGCACATGGACCTACAACCCGTTGAATGTTGGTTGCGTGGAGGCGGCGGTGATGTCCGGATTGGAAGCCGCGACCGCAGTCATCGAAAACAGCAACCAACGCAGAACCCCTGCAGTACTCTCTGGACCACGGTATATCATTCGGGGCGGCGAAACGGCGTTCCCCGGTGCATATGATTTCCCAAACGTCAGCCTTACCGGGTTTGCGGTGAAGTCGACCCGAGCGGCGTTGCAGCGTTTGTGCGACCAATCGCTTAATGCACCGTTGGGTGGTCGGTCGGTCTACCGTCCTTTGTTGCCCGGTTTCGTTGTGATGGTCGCTGACTTTCCCACGATCCGCGTTAACCCCGGCGAAGCCAACGAGTTCAGCTCGCCTGAAAAGGATATCAACCTGACGTTTCCCGTGGTGAAGTTGAAAAAGGTTGGCCCGATCGAAGTGGTCGAACGAATCTCGTGGTTCTTCCCGTACGTCTTCGTTAACAACTCGTGGGCGACTGTCTCCGGTAGAGAGGCGTATGGGTTCCCAAAGCAAGATGCAACGATCACCGTGCCGCAATCGCAAAACGATTCGGCGGTGTACCGAGTCGAATCGCAGTACGTCGAGACCTTCGGCAGTTCCGCGGTAACACAAACCGGTACGCTGCTCGAAGTAAAGCGTCAGGATCAGGACCTGTTCGCGTCACCCGCGACGCGACTGGACAACTACGCGGGAGCGATGGAGGCACTCCTGTCGCCACTAGTCACGGAGCAGGAAGGAGGGCAGCAGGAACGCGGCGAAGACAGAGAGATCACATTGCCGGGGCTCGGTTTGATCGCGGAAGCCTGGCAGATGTTGGCGAATCAGACCATTCCGTTCACCTTCTTGAAGCAGTTTGCGAAAGTGGACCGGCGAGAGGAAGCGTGTTTCCAATCGATCGTGGAAGCACCTTTGAAGATCAAAACGTTCCACAGCGCGGGAATTTTGCCCGGCGACTATCGACTCACCGCGTGCGATTTCGAAAGCCATCCGATCGTGGCGGACATGGGGATGCAGTCCAACACGCAAAGCTGTCTCGCGGCCGTTACGATGACCGTCGACAGCGAACTGCGACTCGGTCGCACAGTTTGGCCGTAAAGGTTGTTTGGCTATCTAACCGTTTGGCCATAAAGCCAGTTTGCCTGTAGGGAATGGGGCATTGACGCGAGAGGTGTCAGAGAAGGAAATGCTCGCCTCTGATTATCCGGTGCCCGCTATTGAGGTTGCGCGGTTGTTCGTCAAAGCCGGACACTCTGGTCTCGTCGTTGTTTACTCATTGAAGTTGTTTACTCATTGAATAAGGATTCCAACATGATCGATTACAAGATGGAGCATTTGTTCTCATACACCGCCACGATTGGTGGTCCGGAAATTGTCGGGCCGGTGGCGGGAGGAGTGCGAGTGAACTTCAACCTGACCGGTGGCGAGGTAACCGGCGAGAAAGTGCAAGGCACGATCTTGCCGGCCGGTGGCGATTGGTTGCTGATGCGGAGTGATGGCATCGCGGAGGTTGACGTTCGTCTAACGATCCGAACCGATGACGAGGCTCTGCTGAACATGCACTACCACGGCATGGCCGATCTAGGCGAGAACGGGTTTGAGGAATTCATGGCGGGGCGGGCGCCGGTGCCGGGAACAGCACTTCGTATCTTCCCGCGGTTCCACGTTGCGGCTGAGAAATACCTGTGGCTCAATCGGCTCGCCTGCATCGGTGTTGGTGAGGCCCATGTCGACTTTGCCGGTGAGTCGAAAATGCTCTTTGATATCTACGCGGTGAAGTGAGTCACGCGGAAAGGTGAGTTTGCGAGCACTCGGCGCAGTCCGGTTGTAACGCCTGCGACGATTGGACGGCGAAAAATTTGTTCACGGGTACAGATTTCTCGTAAATCACGTCGAATGCCCCCCGCGCAGGACGATTCATCAATTCTAGTGGTGCAATCCCTACCTGAGTGCGATTGCCCATAACCGTCGCAACTGTTGCGACGGACTGTGGACAATGGATTGTACGCAGGGGCTTCATTGCAGACTCCGTCCAGGAGGGACTTCCGTGTCGACCTTATCTCGACTTTCGTATTTATTGATACTGACGTGCTTGGTGTCCGTGGTCGCAGGCGTGATGCCCGAGACCGCCAACGGTCAGGGGGTGTATTTGACCGGAGTCGGGCCGGTGAACCGGTCGATGGCCGGCGCCGGAACCGCCGCTCCGCTCGACGCGGTCGGAGCTTTGGCGTGGAACCCGGCTTCGATCTCGGGGCTGGCTAATAATGAGGTTGGGTTCGGTGTCGAACTCTTGCTGGCCGATGTGGAGTTGACCTCGAGTCTGGGCGGAGGCACCGAGGGCGATGCCGGCGCCGCCGCGGTCCCGTCGATCGGTTGGGTGCACCGGATGAGTGAAGACTCACGCTGGACAGTCGGCCTTGGATTGGCCGGTGTGGCCGGGTTTGTGAATAACCAGCCCGCAGGAAATCCGATTCTCGGTGGCAACCCTGCCTACGCGATGTCGGAGTTTTTGCAGATCGCACCTACGGTCTCTTTCCTGGTCAACGAAAAACTGTCGATCGGTTTCGCCCCTTTGGTGACCCTCGGTGAGGTTGGTTTCGATCCGATCGGTCCCTCGGTGATCACTTCCACAGCGGAAACGTCGCAGGGGAACCGAAAGCACTGGGGGATCGGATTCCAAACCGGGATCTACTACATCACCGACAACCACTTTCACTTCGGAGCGAGTTTCCGCAGCACGCAGTGGATGGAAACGTTCCGGTTCTTCACGCCGAGCGGCTTGGTGAAGTTTGACCTCGACTTGCCGATGATCTTTTCGCTGGGAACGGCGTACACCGGTTGGGAAGATTGGACGTTTGCGGCGGACTTCCGCTACATCGGCTACGACGATGCCGACGGGTTCAGTGAACTCGGATGGAGCAATCTGTTCGCGGCCGCATTCGGCGTGCAAAAGAAGATGGGAGATCGACTGCACCTGCGGTGCGGAATCAACTTCAACCAACCACCGATTCACGAAAGCGACGTTCCGAAAAACGTCATCAGCCCGCTGATTCAGAAATACAACATCGCAACGGGTGGTTCGTATCGTTTTGCGAAGAACGTGGACCTGAACCTGTCGTACGTGTACCTCGGCCACAACAGCTTGATCGGGACCGTGCCAACCGCTGGCGGTCCGGTCACCGTCCGCAACGATGTTTCGGCCCACTCGTTGATAACCGGTGTGACCGTCCGGTATTGATCAGCGTGTCGGAAGTCGAGGGGGCATAAAAAAACGGGACACGAGCGTTTTGATCGCTCGTGTCCCGTCGTTTTGTCGTCGTAGCTGGACTTCCCAGAGTTCAGACGTTGGAGGTGGGGGGGCCAAAGGCTTTGCGACTCCGGCTACGTGTTGGAACCCGGGCCGGTGTCTTGACCAATTCGGTTACCGGTTGGCTAGCACTGGAAGTTGTCTTCGATTTGGCCTTCCTTGATCACGATGCTGATGCCGTCGCGGATCTGCAGTGCTTCCTCTTCGCCTTGGTGATCGACACCGGCGGCGTTGGTGATTTTGACGTTGGTTCCGACGCGGCAGTTTTTGTCCAGGATCGCACCGGAGATGTAGCTGCCGGCGCCGACACCGACGGGGAGTTTTCCGTCGCGGGGACCGCCACGCATTTCGATGAAGTCCGCACCCATGACAACACTGTCTTTGATCGTCACGTTGTCGCCGATGACCGTTCGCAATCCGATGACGCTGTTTTCGATCGTGACGTTGTCACCGATTCGGCAACCGTCCGCGATCAAGCTGCCTTTGATGGTGGCGTCGCCCATGATCGTCGGCGGCAGGAACCGCGGCCGGCTGTAGATCGGTGCGTGGCGGTTGCGGATGTCGAACGGCGGGTTCTTGCTGGCCAAGGACAGGTTCGCTTCGTAGAACGAGCGAATCGTTCCGATATCTTCCCAGTAGCCATCGAACAGGTGCAGTTGCACTTTGTGGGTGTTGATCGCTTCGGGGAAGACTTCTTTGCCGAAATCGCTGTGCAGGCTGTTTTCGAGCAGGTCGACCATGAGGTCTTTGTCGAAGATATACAGCCCCATGCTGGCGAGCAGGTCGCGGCCGTTGCTGGGGATGCCGCGCTCGTCGATCCAGCTCGGTTCCATCCGGACCTGGGCGATTTCTTCGGGGGTTTGCGGTTTCTCAACAAACCCGCGGACTTGTCCGGTATCGTCGACTTGCATGATGCCGAGAGCGGAAGCGTCTTTGCGGGTCACGGGGATCCCGGCGATGGTCGCGGCCGCACCCGATTCGATGTGGGTTTTCATCATCTCGCGGAAATCCATCCGGTAGAGTTGATCGCCCGAGAGAATCAGGACGTGTTTGATCCAGCTCTCTCGCAGGTGAACCAAGTTCTTCCGCACCGCGTCGGCGGTTCCTTGATACCAGTCTTCGCCGGAGTTGACCGTTTGTTGAGCGGCGAGAAGTTCGACGAATCCGTTGCTGAAGTGATCGAAGGTGTACGTTTGGCGGAGGTGCCGGTGCAAACTTTCGGACAAGAACTGAGTCAACACGTAGGCGCGATTCAAACCACTGTTGATGCAGTTACTAATCGGGATGTCGATCAACCGATACTTCGCCGCCAAGGGCACCGCAGGTTTTGCGCGGATCTTGGTCAGCGGAAAGAGTCGGGTGCCGCGTCCGCCACCAAGAATCAACGCGATCGTGTTACTGAGGTCCATGTTGTTTGCCCTGTGAGGAGGAGGTGCTTACCAATACTTTTCAAAACGGATCGTCCCTGCATGATGCTCTTGAACATCGTCGCGAAATCCTGCGGCACGTAGTAACGGTAGCATACCAGGATTCTCGGGTGCTTCGGCACCCGGGGCGATGTATCCGATCATGTCCGGATTGCCGCATAGGAACACGTGTGTGTTTGCGGGATCGAGTGGATCTTCGGCGAGTTCGGACAATTTGCCGCTGGTGAACATCGCCTGCAGATATTGCTTGCCAACGAACTGGGGATGGTCGGGCTGAAGGTTTTCGGGTTCCCGTGTCGTCATCGGAAGATACAGATAGTTTGGGTACTGACGCATCAGCACACGATGCTCATTCATGTAGGCACAGTCGTGACGGTATCGCACGCTGGTCGCGATGATGATGCGTCCTCGGTGACCTGTCGCGAGAAGTTTGGCGGCCATCGCGTTGTGTGGGGCTTCGCCTGTTCCCGTCCCGAGGAACAGCATGGTGTCGTCGGGTTCGTAGCTGCCTAGTTTGTATTTGCCGACGATCTTCTTTTCCAAAACGACTCGGTCGCCGACTGATTTACCGAACAACCTCGGCGTCAACGCGGGAGGTTTGCTGACGGCGGTCGCCCCTTGGCGAACCAGGGTGATGTAGAACTCGAGATAGTCGACGGAGTCCTGCGTCGCGAGGTTGCCTTCCTCGTCCAACATCGGACAGGAGATGGAGTACGCACGGCGAACAATCTTTCGAGCTTTGTTAATCGGTACATCTTCCGGCTGCGTCCCCAGCAGTCGCGGTTCCCAATTGCCCAACCCGAGTGCGACGTACTGTCCGGGATCGAAAGCCGGGATGCCGTTGTCGGGACGGATCCGGAATTTCGCCAGGTCATCGGTGATATCAATCCGGTCGATGATCGTGGCGTTGTAGAATCGTTCGCGGAGTTGCCGCTGTTCTTGCGCGTTGGGCGGCATGTCGAGCGGGCCTACCGATGACCCGTCGTCCGCTGCGACCGTGGTTGGTGTACTCTTATCGCCAAGCGAGGTTGGATTTGGGGTAGATTGTGCACTGGCGCCTGATTGAGCACTGGGGCCCGATTGACCGTTTGTCGGTGGGGTGTCACGAACACTCACGAAGCTCATTCCTTTCGCGTTTCATGCCGCGGTCAGGGTCTCGAAGAGATTACTATAATGCAATGCGGCGGTGTTATGGGGTGGGCTCGCATCGTTGTTGTTTCCGAACCGGTTTATTTGTTCCGTTGCGTCATCCGTGGCCCGGCGACTCTGCGAGAACTGAGCAAAGTGCGAGCCATGTTGCTCGGTTCGATCACGTTATATCAGCTTCTTTTTTTAGGCTTTCGACATGTTTCACTCTTTTCACAAGGTTGGCTCTGGCGTGACGGATCAGAGGCGGCAATCCCGTTCGACAAATTGTCGCGTTCGTGAGAATCATGCGATCGGTCGCACGGCGGTGTTGGTCTGCGTCGCGACGGTTTTCGGATGGGCGATGTCGGGTCCGGGAGGGCAATCGAACGCCTCCGCAGAAACGTGGACCAGCCTGAGCGGCGACAAATCAATCGAAGCCGAAATGGTCGGTATGTGGGACAATCAAATTGTCTTGGTGTTGTCCAACGGACGCCGCATCAATGTGCCGATCAACAGTTTCGAAGCGGGGAGTCGAATCCAAGCGGGCAAGATTGCCGAACGTCTCGAACAAGAACGCAGGGCGTTGACCGAAGAGATCAAACGCAACGCCGAGATCGAAGCGGCACCGGCCCCCAATCCGCTACCGACACCCCCGACGCCTCCAGAGTATTCTCCGCCGAGCACCGATATGGGACCTGACGATGCGGTCGATGCGATCGCTCAGCAGATCCGTAACGGACACCTCGTCGTGCTTTACGACGCGATGCCGCCGAAGTTCCGAAGCCAACTCGATCAGCTCGCCGCATTGACGATGCAAAAACTCGATCCGCAAGGGATCGCTGATCCGCTCGGGCAGATCCACCGGATCGCTGATCTTCTTGTCACGCGGCAGAATTGGATTTTGTCCCATCCGAGGTTGCTCGACCCGAGTGGCGAACCGGGCGATCTTTCACCGATCGGAGAAACGTTTACGAACCTACTGTTGCCGATTGCTGAAACGGTTCGTGTGGGGATCCCGGCCGACGAGGTCGCGTTGGACCGGATTCGTGAACAGGGATTCGGGGCATGGCTGCACAGCCGAGACGCCGCGGTCGCGCCGTACCTCACCCGGGTCATGGATTCCTATACCGGACCGGCCGCGAGTTGGACGCTGCTCAAACAAAAGGATGACGAGGCTGTCCTCGAACAGTCGCTACCGCAATCGAATGAACGAGGGCATTCGCGAGCCAACCCGCCGTCGCGCAAACTCGCTCTGAAGAGAGTTGACGGTTATTGGTTGCCGGCGGCCGTTGCCGACGGGTTCGAAGAGTGGGTGAAACAGAAGACCGAAGAACTGCAGGGTGTCGATGACGCGTCGATGAGCGTTTCGGAGTGGCTCGGCGGGAGTTATGTCAGCGTTCCGACTCCGGCGGCGCAGCCAACGCGAAACGGCATGGGGCAGTTCGACGATCCGAGCCAATACGGTCGTCCAGACGAGTACGATGACATGAGCCAATACGACGATATGAGCGAATTTGATGAGGATCTTTACATGGATGACAGTTACGGCGGTGACATGTACGGGCAGTCGGGCGGTGCGAAGCCACGCATGATCGACGCACCAACGATCTCGGCGGAAGCCATCGGCAGTGTATTGCAATCGGTCGGAGGCGTTGTTTCGATGTTGATTCCGCTCGAAGAGGCGACCGATGCGGCATCGTTCCATCGCGCCGCGGATCAAGTCGCCGGTTCCGTTCAGGGACTCCTGTCGTTGGTCGGCGGTCGTTGAGCATGACGGAACCTCGAATCGCGATTATCGGTGGCGGGCTGTCGGGGCTCGCTGTCGCAACCCATCTGCGATTGTTAGCCAACGAAGGCGGCCGCGGCGCAAACCTCACGGTGTTCGAATCGTCTGATCGCGATGGCGGTGTGATCCATACCGAACGGATCGTCAGCGAATCGGGCGAAGAGTTCATCGTCGACCATGGCGCGGACATGTTCGCGATGAAGCCGCCTGCTGCGATCGAGTTGTGTCAACGACTCGGCGTCGCCGACCGATTGCTGCGTCCGAATCCGGAGGGACGAGGGGCGATGATTGCCCGCGGCAACGGATTGATCCCGATCCCCGAAGGCTTCGTCCTGATGCGACCAACCAAATTGTGGTCGATGGTGACAACGCCGCTGCTCTCGCCTGCCGGTAAGTTGCGTTTGCTAGCCGAACGCTTTGTCAAGCCACGCGACATGAGTGTTCACGACGAGAGCGTCGGGTCGTTTGTGCGACGGCGACTCGGTCGAGAGTGTCTCGATAACATCGTTGCACCGTTGGTTGCGGGGATCTACACGGCGGATGTTGATCGCCTCAGCATGGCGGCAACGATGAAACCGATCTGGGACATGGAAGCGTCTGACGGGTCGCTGGCAAAGGCAACGTTGCGACGAGTCCGCAGTGGTGAGGACTCCACCGAACGCGGCAGCAGCGGGGCGCGGTACGAACAGTTCCGCGCGTTTCCCGGTGGGATGATCGAACTGATTGAAATGCTCCGAGATCAAGTCGGACGCGAAAACATCGCAACCCGAACTCCGATCGATCGATTGCGGCGGCGAGGCGATGTGTTTCAGCTCGAATCGTCGGCGCGGCCCGAACTCGCGAAGGAGTCTTTCGATCGAGTTGTTCTGACGACCCCGTCATCGGTCACGGCCGAGTTGGTTGAAGACCTGCAGTCCACGCTCGACGATGAATCGCAGCGCGATGCGGCGGAGACGTTGGCGAAATGTCTTCGTGAGATCCCCTACGCGTCGACCGCGATCGTGGTGATGGCGATCCCTCGTGAGTTGATTGCGAGAATGCCCAAGACGTTCGGCATTGTTGTTCCTCCGCGAGAGAAACGTTCGATCCTGGCGGCGAGTTTCGCGAGTGAAAAGTACGCGGGGCGTGCTCCCAAGGATCATGTGATCGTCCGTTCGTTTGTTGGCGGAATGCTGCAACCCGAACTGCTGAAAAAAGAGGACTCGGCGATCGTGCAAATTGTTGCCAAGGAACTCGCGGATTTGATCGGTTTGCAACACCCCGGCGACGTCGAGCAACGGGCCGCGTTTGTTAAAGTCGTGCGTTGGAATCGGTCGATGCCTCAGTATGAAGTCGGCCACCTCGAACGGGGCGCTGCGATCAAGTCAGCGACCGACAAACTTCCCGGCGTCGACATCATGACCAACGCGGTCGGCGGCGTCGGAATCTCGCCCGTGATTGGGGCTGCCGAGCGGACGGCTCGGCGAGTCTATGACGGGCTTGGTGAGGTATTGAAGGTTCCAACAGAGGCATGACCAGCGACCGACGATCGCCAGCCGAGACGTCAATCCTTAGCGGATCGGTCAACAGAGTTGGCCGCGAGGGAAACGAAACGCGACCGGACATCGCCCGCAACGCGATCGGACCTGCGACAATTGTGAAAAATCTAGCCATTCCCGGCGAATTCGGTCGAAAACCCACTAGGCTGGGCCGTCCGAGACGTTTAAACTGCGTCTAAACGAGAATCATTCTCAACTAGGGGCTGGTTTTGCTCCGCTTTCCATGAGCAGTCCGACGCATATGAATAGTGAAATCACCTTGAATCACTTCATCGGCACCTCCGGTGAGATCGCACGCATGGATCTCCCCGAGGCGTGTGCGATTCGATTGAAGTCACTCGGTTTGTTCGAGGGGCAAAAGGTGCAGCTTTCCCGTGCCGGTAATCCCATGATTGTCAAAGCGGCGGGCGGAAAGATCGCAGTCGCCGGCGACATCGCCAAAGGCATCTACATGCGAGTGGCTCATTCATGAGCGCATCGGTCGACTCGGCCGCTTCGGAATCCTCAGACGCATCCGGTAAGAAGAGTTCCGGCGACAAAGTCGTCGCGATGTTGGGTAATCCGAACGTCGGCAAAACGTCGATGTTCAATCGGCTGACGAATCTTCTCGCCAAGACTTCTAATTTTCCCGGCACGACCATCGATCGACGAGTCGGTCGCGTCGAGCTGAACGACAGACAGTCGATTTCGCTCGTGGATTTGCCGGGCGTTTACACCCTCGGCGCGTCGTCGCCGGAAGAGAAGGTCGCGAGGGATTTCGTACTCGGTGAAAACGAGGAAGTTCCCGACGCGCTGCTCGTCGTGGTCGACGCCACCAATCTGCAGCGAACGCTCTTTGTTGCCCGCGAGGCGTTGCAGCAGGGACGGCCTACGATTGTCGCGGTGAACTTCATCGAATCGGCCCGGCGTCGTGGTTTGGAAATTGATCTCAATACACTCGGCCGCAAACTCGGCTGTCCGGTGGTCGGCGTTTCCGCACGAACCGGCGAAGGGTTTGATCGGTTGAAATCGCAACTCGCGATTTTGCTAGCTGGGCCCGCGCTGCCACTGTTGATCTCGAGCGGTTCCCCCGAATGTCCGCCAACCCCGGCCGAGAACGTTCTCACGGTTTTGACCGATGATGAGTCATGCGGTTCGTGCCGAGTCTGTCCGTACGCGGATGGGCATCAATGGGCGTCCGCGTTGGCACGTGAGAGCATCCGTGACGGCTCGGTGGTTTCGGATGAGACCGCCGACCGAGTGGACTATTTCCTGACCAATCGCTTCATCGGTCCCGTCGTATTTGCGGCGGTGATGGTGTTGGCGTTTTCGTTGGTATTTTGGTTCGCCCAGGTGCCAATGGAATGGATGGACAGCGGCTTTGGAATGTTGGCTTCTTTTGTCAGCGGTTTGTTGCCCGAGGGTGATTTTCAGAGTCTCGTAGTCGATGGGATTATCGGCGGCGTCGGCGGAGTGATGGTGTTTCTGCCGCAGATTCTGATTCTGTTTTTCATGCTCGCGTTGCTCGAAGATTCCGGATACCTGGCCAGAGCGGTCGTTGTTGTGGACCGTTGGATGCGTCGGGTTGGTTTGCCCGGTCAAGCCTTCGTGCCACTGCTCGCCGCACACGCCTGCGCGATTCCCGCGATCATGGCGACGAAAGTCATCGAGAATCGACGCGATCGGTTGGCGGCCATCATGGTTATTCCGTTGATGACCTGTTCGGCCCGGTTGCCGGTTTACGCGATCATCGCGGCAATGCTGTTTCCCGGTTCACCGCTCTCGGCGGCGATTTTGTTTGCGTCGGCGTATCTGCTGGGCATGGTCGCTGCCTTCGTGGTCGCCTTCCTGTTGAAGATGACTCTTCTTCCGGGAGAGGCGTCGCATTTGATTTTGGATCTTCCTCCGTACCGAACCCCATCGCTCCGCAACGCGTTGCGATACGCGTACGAACGGGGGTGGATGTTTCTGCGTGATGCCGGAACGGTGATCCTCATGATCTCGATTGTGATTTGGGCGTTGTCGACCTACCCCAAACTTTCCGATGAGCGTTTCGAGGAGCAGATGGCCTCACGCAGCGTCGCCGTTGAGCAGATCGGCGAGGAAGAACTCGACGGTCTGCGTGCTGCTGCGGAACAGGAGCACGCGATCATCGGTCGACTCGGCCGCGTCGTTGCACCGGTGTTCGAACCGATCGGATTCGATTGGAAAATCAGCGTCGGCGTGATGACCAGTTTCGCGGCACGCGAGGTCGTGGTTTCGACGCTCTCGATTCTCTACGGGCTCGGTCCTGAGCCCGAAGACGAGTCGACGTTGAAAGATCGTTTATCGTCGGCGACCTATCCCGACGGTACGAAGGTGTTTACCACCGCGACGTGTGTCAGTTTGTTGGTGTTCTTCGTCTTGGCGATGCAGTGCTTGCCGACGCAAGCGGTCACGAAGAAGGAAACCGGGTCGTGGAAATGGGCGGCATTCCAGTTCGGCTACATGACACTGCTGGCCTACGGAGCCGCGTTCGTCGCGTATCACGCCGTATCGGCGTTCACTTAAATCGCGAGAGCGTTTTTGAGAGTGATGTAGGCGATTGCGCCAAAACGCAAAATCCATGTGGGTAGCGAAACTCGCCATGAGTTTCGGCGGGCGCCGCGAGACACCGAAAGTCTTGGCGACTTTCACTACGGCTTTGTCCCTGATTTTAAGGTTCTATCGCCTGGTCCAACCATCGACGTGTTCGGGATGAGCGTTTCCTGACGCACCCTAAACGACGAGCGGTTTAGTCGAAGATGAGTTCGTCCGCTGGGCTCCATCGCATCGTTTCCATGATTTCGCGAGGCAATCTAGCTTGGTTGCGAGCGGGATCGGCGACCGGTTGGATCATCGCTTCGGTTTCGGTCGTCAAGTCGATTCGCGTTCCGTCGTCGCACTGCAGTACCGGGTGGGCGTATCCTTCGAGCGGGCGACGGATGACTTCGGCGGTAAGTTCTTTGTTGAAGTGCACACGGCTGCCCAACGGGAACAATGATTCGACACGCAGGAATGCGCGAACGACTTCCGGGTCAAACAGTTGATACCGGGCCTGATACAGAATCACGCCCAGCGCATCGTGTGGCACCAAGGCGTTGCGGAAACTCGTGCCCGTTGTTAACCGCAGATAGGTGTCGCAGACATTCAGGATGCGTGCGTACAAATTGGCTCGTTTGCCTTCGATTCCGAATGGGTAGCCCGATCCGTCGAACTGTTCATGAACCTGTTCGATCGCGATCAGAACCGAGTGAGGAATCTCCGACACTTCGCGGAGGCAGTTTGACGAATTGATCGGATGCTTGCGGTATTCCCACATCTCTTCGTCGTTGAGAGGGCCGCGTCCAGGGATGATCAATCCCGGGTCCATTGTGTACAGCCCGATGTCGTGCAACAAACCGGTCGTCCCGATTTCCAAGATGGTCGGTCCGTCGAGTTCCAATTCGGTCCCGACGGCCATCCCGAGCACGCTGAGTTTGACGCTGCGGTCGGTCAACGACATGGACTCATCGGCCGACACAACGTCCGCAACGGTCTGATCGTGGTCGTCAACGATCGCGCTCGCAAACGCCGCCGAAAGGTTATTCAGCGCCGCGATCGTTTGCAGTTTTCGATCGCTAATTTCGAGCCGGATTTGTTCGAACTCGTCCCGCGCCAATTTCACATGTCCGCGTAAGACTTCACGCCGAGATTGGTTGATCGGTTCGTGGTGTCGATCGACGAGGTTCCCTTTGAGTGGAACTCCCTTAGGCCATTTTGAAGGATGGCCGGCACGAAAACCTTCGTCCTGCTTGGAAGATGGCTTGGAGGGGCGTCGTCTTTGGAGCGGTTTGCTTGACAATGAGTCCTGACGGCGGAGTGCTTCGACCTCTTCGATGCTAACCGCGAGTTCCTCGATATCACGATCAACCAACCCCTGAATCAGTTCAGCGGTGATCGTCGTACCTGCTCCCAAGAGAAGCAGGCCGTTATCGTCTTCGAGTGGAAAGCGACAAATTGCCCCGACGTGTAGTTCGTCGACCGGCAACATTACCATGTCGCGTTTTCCTTTCGCAGTTTTCACCGCGTTGTACATCGATTGCCCCGATAGCAAGGAAAAATTCGTTCACAGGAGTGCAGACAAATCGCCTGGCACGCTAGAACGTCTACCTAATGCTAGGTTTTTCCTGACACGCGACGTAAACCCGGGTCATTTCATCACACCATTGAACGCATGCGTGTGAAAAAGCAGGCGGGCTGTGACGATTACGACGGTCAACCGGACAAAGATGCGGTCCACTGCGATGGTAAAGTGAAGGATTGAGCGGATAACGGTTCACTCGCGATAGAGCACTACCGTTTCCAGAGGCTTGACGGAATGCTGAGAAGAATCGGCAGTGGTGTTGTCGACCAAATTGCGTGAACCGTCAAATCCATCGGGGATGGGGAACGTGAACTTGCGTGTGCGGTTGCAATTCATCGCGATGCAGTAGTTGCCGTACTGCATGAGGTAGAACTCGCCTTTGCCGGCATGGTAATTTTCCTTCCCCGGTTTGAAGTCCTTCACGTACGAAGGGACCTTGGCGATCGGCTGGGTTTCCCCGGCCGCTCCCAACCGCATTCCCGCGTCTTGGTACGGTTTTTCATACCGACGGTTGAAGGGCTCGTTGGTTTGATCTGGCATCGTGTACGTCAACCCGCTCGGCGTGAACAACGTCCCGATTCTGACCGTCGCGTCTCGTTCGATTGTGGGCGTTAGGAAGTGGACACGCGCGAGGAAATTAATCGCGTAACGAGACCGCCAATACAACGAGGCGAAGAGTATGTCGTTGCCACGCTTTACCGCCACGACCCCGATCTCGGGATCAAAGTAAACGAAGTCACGGCGATCCGAAGACATCGGCAACCGGGCCGAACTGCTAGGAAACTGCAGCAGTGACTCGTAGTTGTCGGGAACCCGAAGCAACGTGGTGAGCGCCTCGAAACCGCGTTGTTCAATCACCCGCTCGATCGCTACAAATACCTGATTGTCCTCGAGCATTTGTTGGCAAATGCCGATCAGGGCACTGTCCTTCGTCGCACAAGCCACATCGAGTGGCCCACCATCACCGTTTGGGCTTTGGACGTACAGCACGTTGCCGGGATAGTGCCAGTCTCGCCAACCGATCACGGACTCCAAACGCATCGCTCGAAAGCCGTCGTTGTCCGACGCGGGGACGCGGAAGACGGCTCGAGCCCGAGCCATTTTCGCCAATTGGGCTTTGATTCTCGGGTCGCCTTCCGCGTCGAGCGTTGGGCGGGTGGCGTCGTACATCGCCTTGGTGAGGCCGAGGACAATTTCACCGTAACCGCCCACGTAGCCGAGTTCTTTGGTGAGCCCGCGTTCGGTTAACTGCAGATACCGTTTGCCGAGACGCCAGGTGGACTTGCCCTGTGCATCCAAACTGCCGCTCCACGGTTCCAAACCGACCGCTTCATAAAGCAACCGCACCACCTTGTCTTCCGGCCACGCGCGAGGCAGGTTTACATGTTGCAGCGCCTTGTTGCAGCGATAGATGTTCAGATCGACGATCATCGTTTGATTGGTGTACGCACGCCGATGCTGGATATGCCAGTCTCGCGACGCCGCAAGCATTCGTGTCCAAAGTTCGCGGCGAGTGGACTCGGTTCCGTCTACCGGATGGTCCAAGTAGATTCCTACTGATCGGCCGAGTACGCGCACCGCGTCTGCAACGGGGCCTGCACCGACCCACTCCTTCTGCACCCACTCAGGGTCGTCACGGAACTGAATCGCGTAATGATCGACACCCCGGACGACTTTGTTGAGCACTTTCTTTTGATGGTAGGCATCGGTCCATGACGTCAAACTCGCGTAGGCGAGGAAGCGGATGCCTTCCATGCTGGCAACCTTCTTCGATTGCATCAGTTTTCCGATCTCACGATTGACGCGTTTTTTGACGGCATCAATCACCTCTGCACCAGGAGTGCTGCGAATCGGGAAGACGGTTTCGCGGCCCTGGGGTTCCTCCTCGGCGGGAGTGAAGAACGGATTCTGCTGCACGTACGCACGGTAGATCGTTCGTGAGGGTTTGGTCATCTGTTGCTGAAATTTTTCGAACGTGTAACCGTAACCCCACACGGGACCCTGTCCTTCAATCGCGATGTCAGTTTTCGTTTTGCCACGTGTCATTTGCTGAGGCAGTGGTAACGTCTTGTAGAAGAATCGATTTGGAAATCGTTCGGTATCTTCCGCGATGTCCAACGCGTCCACTTCGCCGAGGTGGCGCTGTCCGATTTGTTTACCGTCCATGAACAGCATCAGACGACTGTGTTCACCCGTCGTATCGCTGCCCCAAAACTTGACGGTGACATAATTCACTTCGTCAGGATCGATTTTCATTTCAAACGTCATCCGTCCTCCTCGCCAACCCGGTTTTCCCGGTGGAAGCAGGCGGCGTGCTCGAACACCGAGACCTCCTTCGACGATCTCGCTCTTTCCTGCATCGAAAGCATGCGATTCTTCCGAAGCCTCGTTGCCGAACTGAATCATGTCAGTGACCGAATCGCCGAAAGCAAACGGCGAGAGCAACAGGCAAAGGGATCCGACAATCAGGCGTCGATCTAGCAAGTGTTCTTCTCTCGGTGCGAACGAGATGTCGACTGCGTCACGCGGCGTTCGAGAAAGAGCAGCTTAGTATCCGTCATCAGTGGTGAGATGAGAGTCGAGAATGAGGATGGCCACTGCATCAGGATACACCCGAGATCCTACGGATCGTTGGAGACCGCAATCGCGTAAGCAGAGTACTTTCCGGTTCGTTTGTTGGCCGCGGGGATCGCCGGAAAACTGACTAGGAATTGGTTCTCGTCGATCAGGTTGAACACGTAGTGTGTTGTGCCTTCAGGCAGCGTGAACTCAGCGCGGCCGTTCTGAGCACTGCCTGGCAAACGGTACCACTCTTCGTAGCGTTGGCCTCCGTTGTCGGTGTAGATCAAATTGGCGCGGGTCACCTCGGCACCGTTTTGTTGAAACGTTACCCAGACGCGGTTGCCGTCTCGGCCGTGCTCCATCGCCGAGCAAACTTTCTCTTGGTTGGGTAAACCGCGTGGATGCGTCGCGTTGAGGTACGGACGGCTCGCTTGATTAACGACGAGCTTTTCTTCCAGCAATTGGTTTAGCGTTCGAGCTTTTTCGGGGAACGAATCGACGAGATTTTTGGATTCTTCGATGTCGACCCGCTGATTCTGCGAATCGTAGAGTTGGTAAAGCTCGAGCGATGTGTTCCCGTCCTGCAGTACGTCGGACCAGTTTCGGATCAGTTTAAATCCGCCGACACGAATCGTGGATTGCATTGACGAATGGGGGAAGTGCCAAAACATCGTATCGCGTGGTTGGCCGTCGCGTTCAACAATAAGCGACGTGTCTTCGAGGCCCGAACGCAGATAGGTTGAAATGTCCGAACCATCCAACTGTGATTCGGGTGGTGGCGTCTTTGTCCACGAAAGAATGGTCGGATAAAAATCCAATCCGTTGACCATCGCATCGGTTTCCACGTTCGACGCAATTCCCGGTCCGCGGATGAGAAGTGGGACGCGAACGCCGCCTTCCTTTGCGTTGATTTTGCCTTTATCGAGCGGATAGTTGTCCGTAATGATTTCGCCGGGATGCTGCTCCATTCCCCCGTTGTCGGACGAGAAGATAACGTAAGTGTTTTCGCTCAGCCGATGTCCTGGCCAACGAGGGTCTTCGGTTTCATCGAGGTACGTTAGGATTCTTCCGACGTAATAATCGAGCATCTCGACCATGGCGCCATAGAACGGGTTGCGTTGCCCGGTGACCTGCCAGTGATCGGGATCGGTCGGGAAGGGAACCTGCATCTTTCGGCAGTACTTTTTCAGCAACCGTTCGCACCGGGTATGGATCGGTGCGTGGACGAGCCAAGTCGCGTGGTAGAGGAAGAAAGGTTCGGAACGGTTGGCGTCGAGAAACTCCAACGCATCGGCCGTGTTCTGGTGAAACGGAAACCCATTCTCATCGAGCCGGTAAGGATCGTCCTTCGCGTTGGTCGCAAAGCCTGTCAATCGATTCGGTTTCGCCGGAGACGTGACACCGCGGTCGGATCGCGTGTATTGAAACCCCTGGTCTTCCGGTTGTGGGAACGCTTTATGGTTAATGGCGACGTGCCATTTTCCTGTGTGCCCGGTCGCGTATCCGTTGTCGCGAAGACATTCGGCGATCGTGACATCGCTGAGCGGCATGCGTCCGCTGTACCACGGCGAGATCAACGGCGACCGGTTGTTGTGTGGAGCCGGGGGCGCTCCACCGACGACATGGGTTTTCTGTGCGCGGGCGGGATGTTTTCCCGACAAGATCGCTGCGCGGGATGGGGCACAGGTGGGAGCCGGCGAGTACGCTTGCCAAAACTTCACGCCCTGATCGGCGAGTCGATCGAGATGAGGAGTCTCGTAAGGGCATGGTTCATCAATGTCGTAGCAACCAACGTCCTGCCATCCGAGGTCATCGGCGAGGATCAAAACAACATTCGGCTTTGACGGTCGCTCGTCGGCGGTCGCGACGTTCAAACCGGCGAACATGCACGCCATGGTTAACACGAAGATCGCAGCTACGCGGTGCGATGGACCGGTGTGAGTTTCAGGCTGTGTGAGCATGAGCGTTTATAAAAAGGAGGTAGCCGATGTCGCCAGATTTGAGTGCGTCGTGTTGTCTGTTGGCGGGTTAGCTTTTGGATTTGCGACGCAGCGACGAGAAGTTCTTCGAATCCGGCTTTTCAGGCAGCGTCGCCTTCCAGGATTCGAGTTTCTCTCGCAATCCGGCGACGATTTCGGGGTGTTGGGTGTGAAGGTCGTTTTGCTCCTTCGGGTCGCTCGTGATGTTGTACAGTTCGACGTAGCCGGTTTGTTCATCTTCGAGCAGTTTCCAATCTTGGTCGATGATGCAGTAATCGACCCAGTGAAACGAGTTCGGCTGCTCGGGGTTGCCGCGACCGCTCATCTTCCAAAACAACGGTTTGCTGCGTCCGGTTGAGGATTGCCCCTGCAAACCGGCGACTTGGCTAATTCCGTCGGGCGAGTATTCCGTTGGCAAGGCCGCGCCCGCGATTTCGCAGAAGGTCGGCAACAGGTCGACTGCCGATATCATCAGCCGATCATCAACCGCATTCTCCGCGATCTTGCCCGGCCATCTCGCGATGAACGGGACGTTGATACCGCCTTCGAACAACGCGGCTTTGTACCCTTTTCGACCTTGCGTGATTCCTTTGGAGGCTCCGATTCCGTATCCGGCACCGGTGGCGGTGTCATAAGAAAGTTTCAGTTCGGCGGAACCCTTCGCTCGTGCCGGTCCGTTGTCCGAACTGAAGATCACCAACGTGTTGTCTGCGATGGAGAGGCGATCGAGCGCATCGAGGACTTCACCAATCCGATCATCGGCGTGCGACAAAACCGCGGCATAGATCTCGTCCGCTTCGTCGAGGTTATGATCGCGGTAACGCCATCGATATTTCGGAATAACGTGAAACGGAGTGTGAGGTTCGTGGACCCACAGGTTCACGAAGAACGGTTTGGAATCTTGGACGGCCGATTCAATGAACTCAATCGTGTTGTCGGCGTCTTCGTGGACAGGCATCTGTTCACCGGAACAATTGAACGCGCCGTAGCGATCGTATCCGTATTCCATCGGTGTCGGCGAGTCAGGGATCATATCGTTGGACAAATGCCATTTGCCAAAGTGAGCCGTTGCGTATCCTGCCGAACGCAGCAACTGAGGAAGCGTCGTGGCGTCGGTGTCGAGCCAATCGGGCATGTTCCGTTTCGCGTTGCTGGGGACCCATGCGAAATGGCCGTCAATGTTGAAACGCGCGGGGAAGAGCCCCGTCATCGCCGCCGTCCGACTCGGCGAGCACACGCCACTAGCAACGGTAAAACGATGGAAGTCGGTGCCTTGGCGAGCCAGTCGGTCGATGTTCGGCGTCTGCACGTACGGGTGGCCGTGGCAGCTCAAGTCTCCCCATCCCCAGTCATCGGCGAAGATAAACAGGATGTTGGGCTTGGCGGCGGGATCGGCCGCGGAGGCCGAATGATCGCATGGCAGACCAAAGGAAATCAGTGCGATGAACAGGAGAATGCGGTGGGGGAGTCGTAGATTCTTCATCGAGCCAATGTCGGTGGGAGGCCTGAGCGGAACGCGAAATCAAGGCGGCGGGAAAAGTATTTTGACAGCCGGGATGTTGCCTTGGCTGCCGTTTTACGTCATCTCGGTGAGGATATGCGTCATTGAGTCGCGTGGGAGTGATTTCCTCGTCGGCCGAAAACTGCTCGGAAGAAACGTCAAAATGGGGCGCAGCATTGCCGTGGGAAGTCAATACACTGAATTGCAGCCACCGACGCTTGGCAGCGGTTGGTGGCCCCGACGTCCCCGTACCTTCCCCACTGCTCGCACCAGGTAGTTCGTTTCGATGATGTACCGACTCGTCCCATTACTGTTCATTGTTTGCTGTTCAGCGTATTGCTCTGTCGCGTCAGCGGACTCGCGTCCCAACATCGTCATCATCATGGCGGATGACCTCGGCTACGGAGACGTCAGCTGTTACGGCGCTACTAAAATTCACACGCCAAACATTGATGCTCTCGCCGCGGAAGGAATGATGTTCACCGACGCGCACGCTGCGGCGTCGGTATGTTCGCCATCGCGTTATGGACTGATGACTGGTCGATCGCCTTGGCGATTGCACCGCAAAGGTAACGGGTACAAGCTCGAGCCGGGGCGAATGACTCTTGCGTCGCTCGCGTCAGAACACGGCTACCAATCGGCCGCGGTGGGGAAATGGCACCTCGGTTATGGACGAAATTGGGAAGCACCGCTGAGTCCCGGGCCGCTCGAGGCTGGGTTCAACTATCACTTCGGCGTTCCCACTAACCACAACGACAAGTATCGCGCGTTCGTCAGAAACCATGACTTTGTCGGATTGAAACCGGGCGCAAAACTAAAGGTCGTCAAAGGTCAACAATTCCCGTCCGGATTGTTGGAGCCACGCGTTGAAGACCAAGTCGACACACGTTTGACTTCCGAGGCGATCGGCTTCATCCGTCGGAATGCCGAACAACCATTCTTTCTGTACTTCACGCCGTGCGCCCCGCACACGCACGTGACGCCCGCCGCTCCTTTTCGTGGAACGAGCCAAGCCGGAATGCTCGGCGACTATATTCAGGAACTCGATCATCACGTCGGCGAGATTGTCGATGTGCTCGACGAACTGAAAATCGCCGACAACACCCTGCTGATCTTCACGAGCGACAACGGGAACAGTCCGAAGGATTTCAAAGGCACGCAAAACACGATTTTGAATCTTCAGGTCGATTCGCACGACATCCGCGAGAAATTCAAGACCGCGAAAGAAGACGCGAGAAAGATGGGGCATTACACCAACGGGCCTTGGCAGGATGGGAAAGGGAAACCCTACGAAGGCGGGCATCGCATTCCGTTCATCGCACGCTGGCCAGGTCAAGTCACTCCGGATTCGATGTCGAATCAGTTAGTGATCCTGACGGACATCATGGCAACAATGGCGGAGATCTGGGACGCGAAATTGCCTGACAACGCGGGGGAGGATTCGTTCAGCATTCTGCCCGCGATGACGGGAGCCGAGCCGAAAGGACCGGTCCGTGAGATCGGGTTTGTCCAAGGGGACACCAAGGACGACGCGATCGCGATTCGTGCTGACAAGTGGAAGTTGATCGAGTCCAAGGGTGAGAACGGCAAGAAGCACGAGCTGTTCGATCTGACAGAAGATCGCGGAGAAAACAACAATCTCGCGTCGCAGAACCCCGAAGTGATCGAACGCATTTCTGCCGCGTTGGCAAAGGCCCGAGCGGACGGGCGTACGCGTCCGTTGCCGTAGCGAACGGCTAGAGCGATATCTGAAAATGACGTGGCCGATGTCGCCAGACTTCGGTAGCTCTTTGATCGGGGGCTGAATTCTGGCGCATGGTGTTCAGGTCGGCGGTAGAGGGTCTTTCACAAGATCCACTACCGGAAAATAACTCTGACAGAAAACACTAACCGACGGTTTCGTTGAGGTCCGGCGGTGCGCCTTCGTTGATGCGTCCGTGCAGTTGTTCGATGCAGGTGGCAATCAGAGCGGTCCATCCGGTTTGGTGCGACGCCCCGAGGCCCTCTCCGGTGTCACCGTGGAAATACTCGTAAAAGAGCACGTGTTCCTGCCACAGTTTTTCGTCGCCCGTCATGCCGCTGCCGATCAAGCAGGGCCGGCCCCCGCCGCCTTCGGGCGACAAAAAGATATCGGACAAACGGCGATTGATCTCACTGGCAACGTCGTGAAGGTTCATCATGTTGCCTGATCCGGTCGGGCATTCGATTTGGAAGGTGTCACCAAAGAATTCGTGGTATCGGTGCAACGCTTCGATCAGCAGATAGTTGGTTGGAAACCAAATCGGTCCACGCCAATTGCTGTTTCCGCCGAACATCCAACTGTCCGATTCGCCCGGCACGTAGGCCACCGTGTGTTCTTGGCCGCGGACGGTGACTTGGTATGGTTCCGCCTCGTGGGCTTTTGACAGCGATCGAATTCCGAATTTCGAGAGAAACTCGTTCTCATCGAGCAGCACTTTGAGGACCCGCTCGAGGCGTTCTCGGGTTGGGATCGCGAGCAACATTTCTCGGTGTCCCGAGTCGCTTTCTCCGAACAAAATATGTGTGGCCAGATTGTGTCGGTTCTTGAGAAACCATTCGAGCCGGTTGCGAAAACCGGGAAGGCCGTCGAGGAGTTTTTCGTCGAGCACCTCCACGGCGATCAACGGCAAGAGTCCAACGAGTGAACGGACCCGCATCGGAACCGTCTCGCCGTCGATCTTGAGTTGGTCATAGTAGAACCCGTCTTCTTCGTCCCACAGGCCGCCACCGTCGCGTCCGTTCATCGCGTCGATGATCCGGATGAAGTGATCGAGAAATTTCGACGCCATGTCGGAATACGACTTGTCGTCCCGGGCGAGTTCCAATGCCATCGACATCATCGTGCCGCAATAGAACGCCATCCATGCTGTCCCATCGGCTTGTTCGAGAGCGGCACCTTCGGGTAGACCTTTGCTGCGATCGAACACGCCGATGTTGTCGAGCCCAAGGAATCCGCCGGCAAACACATTGTCGCCGTTGCTGTCGACACGGTTGACCCACCACGTGAAGTTCAGCAACAAACGTTGAAATGTTTGTTTGAGAAACATGGTGTCGCGCCGGCCCGCTTCGGCTTCCATTTGAAAGACTCGAAGACACGCCCACGCATGGACGGGAGGGTTGACGTCGTCGAAGTAAAACTCGTACGCCGGCAATTGCCCGTTGGGGTGCATGTACCATTCACGCAGCAGCACCATCAGTTGCCGTTTAGCAAATTCCGGATCGATGCGAGCGGCAGGGATCATGTGAAAAGCCAAGTCCCAGGCGGCAAACCAGGGGTATTCCCATTTGTCGGGCATCGACAAAATATCGCGGGCATAGAGGTGCCTCCAATCGCGGTTGCGACCGCTCTTGCGAGACTCCGGCGGCGTCATCACCTCGGCATCGCCGTCGAGCCAATCGGCGACGATGTAGTGATAGAACTGTTTGGTCCACATCAATCCCGCATACGCCGAGCGTGACACGTGCCGCTGAGCCTCGGTTTCTTTCTGAGGGATGACTTCGTCGTAGAACGTGTCGGCTTCATCCTTGCGTGTCTGCAACGTCGTGGTGAACTGTTCGCCGAGATCGGGGATCGATCCCTCGTCGCGCATGCACAATCGAACTCGCGTCCGGCGTGACTCACCGGGGGCCAGTTTCCAATGGTATTTCGCGGCGACTTTGGTGCCGAATTGCTTTGGGTTGACGGCAGTCGATTCGTCGTCGATCACGTAGCGGTGGAAGGCATCTTTGGTATACGGCGAGAAGTTTTCTCCGTCGAAGAGTTTCGCCGTGTTGGTTTCGTTTTCGGTAAACAGGAGTTCCGATTCGTTTTCCTCGTCAAAGACACACGTGAACGGTTCGAGCGTGTCGTGGGTGGTGTGCACGACGTGGCCGGTGGCGGTTTTGTCTCGCATGATGCGAGGTTTCGCGGTGCATCCTTCGTGACGACATCCCCAAACCCACGTGTTGCGGAACCACAGCGTGGGCAACAACGTGATCTCCGCCTCGTCGGGACCCTGATTGGTCACCTCGATTTCGACTAACAAATCATTCGCGTCGGCTTTCGCGTAAGTCGCCGTGACGTCGAAGAAGCGATTTTCGTTGAACAGTCCGGTGTCGACGATTTCATATTCGGGGTCGAGGTAACCACGTTGTTGATTCGTTTTGACGAGTTCACGGTACGGGTATCGGGCGTGAGGGTACCGGTACATCGCTTTCGCGTACGAATGCGTCGGCGTGGAATCGAGATAGTAGTAGATCTCTTTGACGTCCTCGCCGTGGTTGCCTTCCGGGCCGGTCAAGCCGAACAGGCGTTCTTTCAAAATCGTGTCATTGCCGTTCCACAACGCGACTGAGAAACACAACCGGCATTGTCGATCGGTGAACCCGAGCAGACCGTCTTCGCCCCACCGATAGGCTCGCGAGCGGGCATGATCGTGGGGGAAATCGCTCCAGGATTGTCCGCCCGGTGAGTAGTCTTCGCGGACCGTTCCCCACTGCCGTTCAGAAAGGTAAGGCCCCCACCGTTTCCAGTTCTTTTCCCGTGCAGCGTCTTCGCGTAATCGTTGGTGTTCAGGTGTCGGCATGTGTTGGCGCAATCATTGGCGGTGGAACCGTTTACGAGAAGATTATCGTAACGTGAACCCTACCCGATGAATGCCCCACGAGCGGTGCGAAAATTTTCTTGTGAGAATCCGCCTAATGAAGTTTCGGCTGCTTCGTTATCTTGATTGACGTGTGCTCGCATGGTCTGAGAAAACCTCTTCGTTACCTCCTTTTCCCCCACGAAGTTTCAATGAAATCTCGCTATGGTCTTCTTGGCGTTTCTGCCTTTCTAGTCCTTTTGCTTGCTAGCCAAACAATGACAACCGCGCCTGCCACACCGCTCGAAGATCCGCAGCCACGAGCGTGGCAGCCGATCCAAGTGGCGATCAACAAGGGGCTGCCCAAAACCGCAATTGAAGAGATCGACAAACAACTGCCCGGGGCGATCAGCCGGGGAGATAATGATTTTTTGGTGCGTTTGCTGGCCACCCGTGCGACTCTCGACGGGCAACTCCAGGGCCGCGATGAGATCCATCGGATCGTGCGGTTGCAGGAGGATCTCGAAACCGTGCCTCAGGCAACCCGTCCGGTCATTCGAGCGATCTTGGCGAATTGGTTCTGGGGTTACTATTCACAGAACCAATGGCGGTTCCGAAATCGCACGGAAGTGGATCCCGGGGTGCTCGAATCGGACGAGCCGGTGGTCATCAAATCGGCAGATGACCTGTCGACATGGACGCGTGAGCGGATCATCGCTCAATCCGCCGCGCTGTTCGAAGCGGCGTTGGACTCGGGCGACGGCAGCGAGAAAGTTCTGCGTGATACCGCGATCGAAGACTATGCCGATTTGCTGGTTCGCGGCAGCGCGCCCGACGCGTATCGTCCGACGTTGTATGACTTCGTCGTTGCCGATGCGATCGATTTCTACAGTGACGCGGCCGAGACCTATGCAGGACCCGCCGAGCGATTTGAACTGACGGCAGATACGCCGGTTTTTGAAACGCTCGATCGATTTTTGGAATGGGACGTTTCTGACGCTGACGCGAAATCACCGCTCCGCCGAGCGACGACTCTGTACCAAGATTGGTTGTCGTTTCACCGGGACGATGCGGACCCATCGGCGTTGATCGATACCGACCTGCATCGAATCGAGTTTGCTAACGAACACGCCCGCGGAAAGGGAACAGACGAAGCTTTCAAGGAGGCGTTGAAAGCGTTCGTTTCGAAGAATTCACAGCACGAAATTTCGACTCGGGCCCAGTTTCGTTTGGCGTTGATCGCACGTGGAAATGACGACCCGGCCCGGGCGAGAGAAATTGCAAAACAAGCCGTCGATTCGCACCCCGATAGCGTCGGCGCCAAAGCCTGTGCGGCCATGATCCGGCAGATCGAAGCACCTTCAATCGCCATCGCGACGGAAGAAATCTGGAACCCGCAACTCGATGGCAACGCACATCCCAAGATCCAGGTGACGTATCGAAACATCACGGAGGTTTACTTCCGGCTGGTGAAGCTCGACTATGAAACAATCCGCAAATCGGGACGGCGACCTGAGAATCTAACGCAGGTCGCGCGTCAAATGCTGACCAAGAGAACGCCTGTTTTGGCGTGGTCAGAATCGTTGGACGCGACGGATGATTATCGCGACCGCGTCGAACAGGTCGCGGCGAGATTGGACGTGCCGCGTGGGGCGTACTATTTGATTGCAAGTACGTCTGACGACTTCCCAATGGACGACGTTTACACCGCGATGACCGACGTTTGGGTCAGCGGTCTGTCGATGGTCATCGAGTCGCGGTATGACAAAGGGTTATTGGTCGGATACGTACTGGATTCGTTAACGGGCGAGCCGCTCGCTGATGTCGACGTGGATGTGTGGGCGACATTGAATCGCCGAGGTGGCGGCACGTCCGGGCCTGCCTCGCGTGCGAAGTTGCAAACGGATCAAGAGGGCCGATTCGAGTACTCCGGTGTCGCGAACTACAACATCACGTTCCTCGCCGAAACGCGGGACGACCGGTTGTGGTCGCAGGAGTACCACATTAATCGTCGAAACACTCGCAAACAGAACGACGTCACACGCAGCCATTTCTTCACCGATCGGGCGTTGTACCGACCCGGCCAAGTCGTCCGCTACAAAATCATCTGCACGCGGTCGAATCAGGACGAAAGCGAATACGCGGTCTCGCCCGAGGAAGCCATCGAGGTCGAGTTGCTCGACGCGAACGGCAAGGTCGTTGAGCGAGCGAGTCATCGCTGCAACGAATTGGGGAGTTGCCATGGCAGTTTTAACTTGCCCACAGGCGGTCTAACCGGCGTGATGACGATTCGGACGACCGGGGCATTTCGCGGTGCCCAATCGATCCGCGTGGAAGAGTACAAGCGTCCAAAATTCGAAGTGAAAGTCGACTCGCCCGAGTCATCGATACGTCTCGGTGAAGACGTGACGGTCAAGGGCAAGGCGACCGCGTATACCGGCGCCGCGATCGACGGCGCCACGGTGCGATACCGAGTCGTCCGCGAAACCGAGCTGCCTCCGTGGTGGTGGTACCGATGCTGGTGGATGCCGCCTTCGCCGATGCCTCCGCAAACGATCGCAGAAGGCGAAACCGAAACGGACGAACTGGGCAATTTCACGGTCTCGTTCCCGGCGATCCCTGACAACTCGGTCGATCGCGAAAGCGAACCCAAGTTCCGCTTCAAAGTCGAAGCCGCGGTCGTTGATACCACGGGAGAAACACGCGAGGGAACGACGAAGGTCTTGGTCGGCTACACGTCGATCGAAGCGAACCTCAGCACCGAAAACCCTGATTGGCTCACCGACGAAGAACCCATCGCGGTCAATGTCTCGACTCGCACGTTGCAGGGGATGCCCGTGTCCACGAAGGTGACGTTGAAGGTGCAATCGCTGAGAAAACCGGAATTCGTCGGCCAACGGCGAATCGGAAATCCGGTTCCCTATCGTGCGTTCAGATCGGTGCCGAGTGGCGCTGAGGATGAAGTGATACCGGAGGAGCCGAATTCATGGCCGGTCGACGAAACGGTTCAAACGATCGAGGCCACGACCGATGAATCGGGCGCGGCGAAGGTCGACGTTGATATCGATGCCGGACACTATCGCGTGACGTTGTCTGCGGTCGATTCAACCGGCGAGGACGTGTCGGCTGTGTTGCCCCTTCGGGTAATCGATCCGGATGCGAAAAACTGCGAACTCATGATCGCGGATTTGTTTGCTGTGAAGAACGCTCGTGTGGAACCGGGCGACACATTTCGTGCTGTTTGGGGCAGTGGTTACGAATCGGCACGTGCGTTTGTTGAAATTGCTCACCGAGGTGAAACGCTGCAGCAGTTCTGGACTCCCGAAGGCCAAACGCAATCGCAGATCTCTTTGGATGTGACCGAGGAGTTGCGTGGCGGATTCACGCTGCGTGTTTGGATGGTCCGCGAGAATCGTTTTTATCTCAACGAGCGTCGGATCGACGTGCCGTGGACGAATAAAGAGCTGACCGTTCGTTGGGAACGGTTTTTGTCGAAACTGAAACCCGGCCAACGCGAAACCTGGACCGCGGTTATCGAAGACCCATCCGGCGATACCGAATCGTCGATGAAGAAGGCCGTCGAGATGGTTGCGACGCTCTATGATGCGTCGCTCGATGCGTTCGCGCCGCACCGTTTCCAGGATGGGTTCGGTTTGTTCTATCAGGACCATTCGCGTATCGCCGTCACCGACCAAAACCGATGGGAAGGGCTGCAGCGAATTTCTGTTTATCGGGCGATTGGCATGCCGTCGGTCGAGTTGCAGTATCGTTCCTATCCACGTGAATTGCAGAGTTCCGTGATGGTCGCGTTTGCGGCAATGCGATCCGAACGTCCGTTCGGTGGGCGAATGATGCGGAAGGGGATGGCTGCCGAAGGGATGCCTATGCCTGCCGCCGCACCCATGGCGATGGCCGATGCGGCGATGGAATCCGACGCGATGGTTGCCAGCGACATGTTGGAAAATTCCGGCCAACCACCGTCCAACGATGACGGCGAGGGAGTGGACCTGTCGGACGTCTCGCCTCGAAAGAACCTGAACGAAACTGCGTTCTTCTTTCCTGATTTGACCGCGGACGAAAACGGGAAGGTCACGATGAGCTTCACCATGCCGGAGGCACTGACCCGTTGGCAATTGCTCGGCTTTGCACACGCCGCGGATCTTTCCGCGGGAGTGATTCAGGATACGGCGGTGACAAGCAAAGACTTGATGGTTCAACCGAACCCACCGCGTGTTCTGCGAGAGGGCGATGAGATTGAGTTGACCGTCAAGGTGTCCAATCAATCCGCCACGGTGCAGCGAGGAACAGTTGCATTGGAGTTTACCGATGCACGCACCGGGGACAGTGTCGATGAGGCGATCGGTAATTCGCAAAGTCGCCACGAATTCGAGATTCCGGCCGGGCAATCCAAATCGTTCGCGTGGCCGATACGCGTTCCCGACGGCATGGGGTTCTTGGTTTACAAAGCGGTCGCATCGACGGGCCGTTTGTCGGACGGCGAGGAAGGTTATCTTCCGGTGCTGTCGCGAAAGACTCTCGTGCACGAGTCCATCGCACTACCGATCGATGGAGCCGAAACGAAGACGTTTACTCTCGATAAGCTCGCTTCATTGGATTCGGATTCGATCCGCAGCGAATCTCTGACCGTGCAGATGACGTCCAATCCCGCGTGGTACGCCGTGATGGCGCTTCCGTACCTGATGGACTACCCGCACGAATGCAGCGAGCAGACGTTTAACCGTTTGTACGCCAACTTGCTCGCACGGCATATCGCTACCTCCGATCCGAAAATCGAACGGGTGTTCCAACAGTGGCGAAATCAGCCTCACGCGATCAAAGGACAGCCCGGAGGCCGTGATCCCCTCGCGTCGCCTCTGCAGCAGAACGAAGAACTCGCGTCGATCGCGCTCGCCGAAACGCCGTGGTTGGTTGAAGCCGAATCGGAAGCGGAGGCGCGTCGTAACGTCGGAATCTTGTTCGATCAAAATAGGGTCACTGACCAAGTGACACGTTTGGCACGTCGACTCAACGACATGCAACTCGAGGACGGCAGTTGGCCTTGGTTCCCGGGGGGACGCAGCAATTCGTTCATCACTTTGTACCTGGCGACCGGCTACGGGCGGCTGCGGCACTTGGGGGTGGACGTTGATGTTTCGCCCGCGATCGAATCACTTTCGCACCTCGACGCCTATTCGAAAAAGGTCTACAGCGAGATCAAGAAGAAAGATCGGAAAACGCGACATTTGTCGTCGACGATCGCGATGTACCTGTACGGTCGCAGTTTCTTCTTGCGAGACGTTGATGTTTCGGCGGATGCGAAACCAGCCCTCAATTACTGGCTCGATCAGGCGGCTGAATTCTGGATCGATCTGCCCCGAATGAGCCAAGCTCACTTGGCGATCGCGCTAACACGATTCGGACGAAAGGATGACGCGATGGCGATTGTCGCTTCGCTGAAGGAACGTAGCGTCACGGATGAGTTGGGGATGCACTGGAACGACGGCGTGCGTGGTTGGTTCTGGTACCAAGCGGATATCGAAACCCAAGCGATGATGATCGAAATGTTCGACGAGGTCGCGTCCGATCAATCGTCGGTTGATTCGTGCAAGGCGTGGTTGCTGCGGCAGAAAGAGACACGTTCATGGGAAACGACGAAGGCGACCGCCGATGCCGTCTACTCGTTGTTGTTGCGTGGTGCCGATCTGCTCGCAGACCAAACGCTCGTCGATGTCAAAGTCGGTCAGCGTGAAGTGCAGCAGGAAAACGTCGAAGCCGGTACTGGATTTTATCAGCAGCGTTTCGAAGCTAGCGAGATCACGCCGGAGATGGGATCGATCACGGTGACCAAGACGACACCTGGAATCGCTTGGGGCGGCGTTCATTGGAAATACTTCCAAAACGTCGAAGACGTCACGCCTCATGAAGGGACGCCTTTGGAAATCCAAAAGCAACTGTTTGTCGTCCGAAGCACCCCGACCGGGGAGGTTTTGCGTCCGGTCGTGGACGGCCGCGTGGTATCGGGAAGTAAAGCCGACAAAGTGGATGTCGATGGAACACCGATCCGAGTCGGAGATGAGTTGGTGTCACGATTGATCGTGCGAAGTTCACGTGCGATGGAGTTCGTACATTTGAAAGACTCGCGAGGCAGCGGAACCGAACCGAGCAATGTGTTGTCGGGATACCGATGGCAAGACGGGCTCGGTTACTACCAGAGCACCCGAGACGCGGCCGAGCATTTCTTCATCGACTATCTTCCGAAAGGAACCTACGTGCTCGAATCGCGGAGCCGTGTTCAGTTGCGAGGCCGCTATCAATCGGGGCTCGCAACGATCGAGTCGATGTACGCTCCGCAGTACAACAGTCACAGCGAAAGCCACGCGATGACGGTGGGTGACTGAACAGGCGGCGGGATTTGATGCCGACGATTGACTCGTCGGCATGAGGAGGATGCGACTGGTAGTGGATCCTGCGAAAGATCCTCATCCCGCGGGAACTTTAACAAGATCTACTACCGGACGCCCGAATAAAGAGCATTATGAAAATCGACGTAGCTGGATTCGCCAGAATTCAGACCCCCGAAGTCTGGCGACATCGGCTACGTCTTTCTAGTAAACGCCCTCGCCCGAGATCACTGCTACGGGGTGATCACCAATGCATCCATTTCGCATCGGCGGTTACTGACGTTGACGATCTCCACAACGTGGTCGCCTGCGGGCAAGGATCGGTTTGAATAGACCACGTGCTGGCGTTTGATTTCGTCTCCCTGTGCCAATGAAACGACACGATCGAGATTGCCGTCGATCAGGATCATCAGTTCTCCGAATTCAGGGTTGGTGTTGGTCACCAGGTCGATGCCCGAACCGTGGAATGAATAGGAGCATCGGTCGCCACGTGCATTGGAGAAATAGATATCGTTGTTGAATTCACCAAGGCCGCGATTGACCAAGTGAGTCCATCCGCGGTAGCGAACACCAGGGTCGTCGTCGTTGATCCACGTCTTGTCGTGAGAGATTTTTAAGACCGAGGCAATTTCATGTGGGCTCTCTGACGGTAGGTCAACGGCCAGCGATTCGTTCGACTGAGTGAACTCAAGCTCGCTTGATGATCCGAGCAGTTCAATCGTGCTGATTTTTCCGATCGTTGGGCATCCCATCCTTAGTTCAGGAAGGGTCAGCGACGAGTCTTTGGGCCACTGCGTGATTATCGCGTAAACGTGATCGCGTTTGCGAGTGAAGTACACCTTGTGTTCTTCATTGCGATAAACTTCGAACGGACGCGTGCCGTAGATGGCTTCTCCGTAGACGCTGAGCCAATCGCCAATGTTATCGCATATCTCACGGGCGCGATCATCGACATTCCCTTGAGCACGTTGCGGAACGGCGAGCAACAGGTTTCCGTTTTTGCTAACGATGTCGGTGAGTTGATGAATGACCCAACGAGCATCATGGTTGTAGGGTTTCGTTACATTCATGTGCCAAGGGCCGAGCGAATCGTCGATTTGAAAAGGATACGCCTTGATCTCTTTTTCGTTCTTCTTTTCGCTGTCTTTGACGAGTGATTGATCCACCAAGTGGCTGAGTTCTTTGGTTTCTAAACTGTCGCGAGGGCCACCGACTTCCTTGATGTTCAGGACCGCTACATGGCGTCCCTCGTTGTTGGCAAGACTCTTGTTGTAAAAGTTCGCCGCGATCCGTGGTGCCAAGTACCCAAGCCCCATTTTGACGCCGAGGTCCAGGTTGGTCGTTCCCGCGGACTCGTCAAAGTAGAGCAGTTCGGGATTGTATTTGAGTAGGTCGTTCACTCTCCACATAAATTGGTTCGCGAACGGTGACTTGTTGGCGTCGTCCTCTTTGACGTGAGGCGGACCGTACAGATCCTTGGGGTCGAGCCCTTCCCACGCGGTTCCTTTGCCGCTTTGCAGGGTGGCGGTCATCACGTCGTAGGGAACGCCCTTCTTGGGGCCACTCCTGTCGGACGAATAGCGTGGTGGCATGAATTGTCCCCAAGTACGCGCTGGCGATGCGTGCACGGTCACGCCGAAAGGCATGCCGTGTTTTCGAGCGTACTTTGCCCAGGTGCCAATGACATCTTTTTTGGGGCCGAGATTGACCGAGTTCCACGGTTGATATACCGAGTCCCAGCAATCGTAGTTGTCGTGATGGTTGGCGAGTGCCACGAAGTACTTGCCTCCGGCACCTTTGGCCATCTCGACAAAGCCCTCGGGATCCCACTTGTCACACGTCCACAACGCACACAAATCTTTGTAGCCGAACTCGGAAGGGTGCCCGTACGTCTGCAGGCAGTGCTCGTACTGGTGATGACCTGGAACGTACATCCAACGCGAATACCAGTCGCCACGTTCGGGAATGGATTGAGGGTCCCAGTGTGACCAAATGCCCAACTTCCCATCCCGGAACCAGTCGGGTACTTCGTACATCCGAAGCGACTGCCAGTTTGCTTCGTAGGGTCCTGGAGACACGGGCATTTCCGGCAAGTTCCAAATGTCGTATTTGCCGATCGGTTCAACCGGTTCCTCCGAGCGGGCGGAGTTGGTCAACATCACGAGCAAAACGAACAACGTCGTGAATCGAACAAGCCAAAAAACGCGATGTTGATCAGTGGAGCGAAATCCGAACTGTGTCTTCGATTGATAACGCAACGTTTGCAACAAAGAGGAAGCGTGCGGAGAGGGAGCGTGCAGAGAGGCGGGGTGCATTGAGGCGGGGTGCATTGAGGTGGGACTCCGAATGGAAGGGGGGCGCACAAGGCAGCATCAGCGCAGGTCCGATTCGGCCGAGAGCGGTCGTGAGGTAGGACGGCATAACTGCCCGCGAGACAAAAAACGCCACTTTTTCTATAGAGCATATTGGTCTCGCGAGAGCATTCACCGCATGGCGATCATCTGATCAAAATTGACCGGCGTGGTGTAGTGGGCTAGCGCTGACGCTAGATAACAGGTGCGGACGGCGGACTTTTGAAGATGTTTTTGCGACATGTCCGGCGCTGAGTTGCCCGGCGAACGTCGGCTGCCGCGAAAGTGCTCGGAATGGTTTGTAAGGAGGGGAGTGTTGCGTGACGGGGGATTTTCTTAGGCTTTCTCGGTCGCTCGTGATCGAGATGCTGAGTTTGTAATTCGGGGAGTGGGTTGAGCGGCGGCGCCCCTGTCTTTGGAAAGAATGGTCCATCGTGTCTAAGTCGAATCTGCTGTTGCAGACGAGCCGTTTTGATGTTGTCGAAATGGAGTTGCCGTCGCGTGACGGGCAAGTTCATCGGCGTGCCTACATAAGACATCCCGGTGCCGTCGTGCTGTTGCCGTTGCTCGACGACGATACGATCGTGATGATCGAGAATGAACGCACGGGTGTGGGGGAGACTTTGTTGGAACTGCCCGCGGGGACTCGGGATCCAGGCGAACCGCCGCTCGAAACGGCCGCCCGTGAATTGGTTGAGGAGACAGGGTATCATGCCAAACAATTGGATGTCATCTGTGAGTTTTACTCCGCCCCGGGATTGGGAAACGAATTGATGCACATGATCGCGGCTCGTGATTTAACGGAGGGCGAACAGCAGCTCGAGCCGACCGAGCGAATTACGACACGCATCGTCTCACGCGATGAAGTTGAAACGTTGGTCCGTGAGCATCAAATTCGCGACTCGAAAACGTTGGTCGGTCTGCAAGCGTTTCTTTTGGGGCATCTTTAATGCTGCTGGGGCTCCCGCGTCGATGTCTGTGCGAGTTCATTGGCACTTACTTTTTAGTGGTGATTGGTTGTGGCGCGATTTCGGTCGACGTGCAGACCGAGGCGTTGACGCACATCGGTGTTGCGATGGTGTGGGGATTGGTCGTGTTGACGATGATCTATTCGATCGGCGATCTCAGCGGCGCGCACATGAACCCTGCGGTGTCGTTTGCATTCGCGTCGGTCGGGCGTTTCCCTTGGAGGGACGCATTTGCCTACGCGGGGGCGCAGGTGGCCGGGGCATTTTTCGGCGCCGTCAGCATTCGGGCTGTTTTGGGAGTGGGGGAAGACTACCTGGGGGCGACGATGACGATCTTGCCATCGATGTCCGCGTGGTATGTCGAAGCGATGATGACGGCGATTTTGATGTGGGTCGTGATGGGCGTTTCGACCGGAGCGAAGGAAAAGTCGATTACGGCGGGGCTCGCCGTCGGTGCGGTGATTGCGATGGAGGCGTTTGTGGCAGGGCCGCTGACGAAGGCGTCAATGAACCCGGCTCGCAGTCTTGGACCGGCATTGGCGTCAGGGTATTTCGCAAATTTATGGGTGTACCTTACTGCGCCGATCGTGGGGGCGCTTGTTGGCGGATGGGCGTATCGGTTGGTACGCGTGGTTGATGGTGAGTGCGAAGCCGAAGACGCCTAGAGTGTTGCCAATCGCCCACGCGTCTTTCCCACGTGTTACAAAGTAGGCGTGTTCAACGTGACCTCGATGAAAAATGGTTGCCATTTTCAGCCATGTTGGGGAATGTTCGATCGGTACAATGCGGGCGCGGCGTTGAGTTCGGACGCTCGCGTTTTTTCCTCACTCTATCTGCATGAAAGTTTGTCATGAAAGCATTCGAAGCCACTCGGTACTTTTTCAGTAAAGCTGCCGAACAGCTCGACATGAGTGATGAGTTGAAAGAAGCGTTGTTGATGCCGGATCGCGAAATTCAAGTGCAGGTCACCATTCGACGCGACGACGGGCGACTGGCGAACTTCGTTGGCTTCCGTGTTCAGCATGATCACGCCCGAGGACCGATGAAGGGCGGGCTGCGTTATCACCAAGAGGTCGATCTGGACGAGTCACGTGCGTTAGCGAGTTTGATGACGTGGAAGACCGCCGTGGTGAATCTGCCTTACGGTGGTGCAAAAGGCGGGATCGGCGTTGATCCGTCGCAGTTTTCCTGCAACGAAATTGAACGGATGACGCGTGCGTTTGTCGATCAGATTCACGACATCGTGGGGCCTGATACCGACATTCCGGCACCCGACATGGGGACCGATCACCAGGTGATGAGTTGGTTTCGGAATCAATGGGAGAAGTACCACGGTTTCAACCCAGCGGTAATCACTGGAAAGCCCGTGGAAGAATACGGTGCGAAGGGGCGTGAAGAAGCCACCGGCCGAGGTGTCGGAACGCTCACGCAGAAGCTGATCAAACGCTTGGGGATGACTCCCGATAAGACTCGCGTTGCGATTCAAGGTTTTGGAAACGTGGGATCGCACGCAGGCAAATTCCTGTACGAAGGTCAGTTCCCAATCGTTGCGGTGTCAGACATTACCGGGACGTACTACAACGAAGATGGGCTCAACATACAAAAGTTGCTGCGCCACAAGCTCGCTCACCCGAAAGGGTTGCTCGAAGGGTTCGAGGGGGCCGAGCATTTGCCTTTGGATGCTCTGCTGAAGCTCGACCCGGTCGATGTTTTGATACCGGCGGCGCTCGGCGGTGTGATCACGGAAGACAATGTTGATACGATCAAAGCGAAAGTGATCGTGGAGGCAGCCAACGGTCCGGTTCACCCGGGGGCCGATGACGTGCTCAATGAACGTGGGGTGACGGTGCTTCCTGATATTCTCGCCAATGCGGGCGGGGTGACGGTGAGTTACTTCGAATGGGTTCAAAACCGTCAACACTATCGATGGTCACTCGATCGAGTTCGGCAGGAACTCGACCACACGATGAACGAAGCGTTCGAAGACGTGTGGCAAATGGCGGGACAGCATGAAGTGTCGCTGCGCACGGCTGCGTACATGATCGGAATCTCACGCGTCCGCCGTGCTTCCGAACTCGCCGGTCTCGCGTAGAGTGTTTTGCCATTCGACTACGCGAATCCCCGTAACGGGATGACGCCAGTGTCGATTTTCTGCCGGAAAAACAGCTACTGTTGCGGCTGGAAATGGGGGTTCAGGGGCGTAGCGAAAGTCGCCAAGACTTTCGGTGATTCGTGGGGGGCTGCCGAAACTCTTGGCGGGCTGTTGATTTATTCCTGTAACGGCAATACCGTTCAATTTTCGTTTAACCCGTGCCCGAAGGGTAGGTTGTGTTCTGTCAAGCGTCGCCTACGGCTACCGGTTAAACGAAAACAGGTTGACTCTTGATTAAATCGACAAACTCTTGGCGAATTTCGCTACCGGAACGTGGGGCTTGCCGAAACTCTTGGCGAGTTTCGCTACTGCAAAGCTTCATCGTGGGCTGTCCTTTGGCGAATGAATGATCGTCTCTGGAGGATGGCCGGACTACTTTGCCATCTTGGGTGGCTCGGGGATCTCGATGTCCTGTAGCAGTCGGGTGATCACCGCGTCGGTGTTCATGCCTTCGGCTTGGGCTTGAAAGTTGGTTGCGATTCGGTGCCGCAGCACGGGCAGCGCGATCCGGTGGATGTCGCCAGGTTCGACATTGAAACGCCCATTCATTGCCGCGATTGCTTTCGCGCCAGCGATCAAGTTTTGTCCGGCTCGGGGCCCGGCACCCCAATCGACGAGTTCACGAACGTATTCGGGAGCGGACTCGTCAGCCGGACGTGTGGCACGAACGAGTTTCGCGGCATAGCGAATGACGAGGGGACCGGCGGCGATGCTCGATACCAGTTTTTGGCAATTCAGGATTGCTCGCGCCGACAACACCTTGTTGACCGTTGCGGTATCACCGCGTGTTGTTGCCGTGAGGATCCGCTCTTCCTCTTCGGCGGTCGGGTAGTCGATTTTGATGTTGAACATGAACCGGTCGAGTTGGGCTTCCGGCAACGGATAGGTGCCCTCCTGTTCGACCGGGTTTTGTGTCGCGATTGTGAAGAATGGGTCCGGCAGCGTGTGGGTATCGCGGCCGATCGAAACTTGCCGTTCCTGCATCGCTTCGAGCAACGCGGCCTGAGTTTTCGGGGGCGTTCGGTTGATCTCGTCAGCGAGAAGGATGTTGGTGAAGATGGGGCCTTCGACAAACCGAAATAGGCGTTTGCCCGATTCGTCTTCCTCGAGAACTTGCGTTCCGGTAATGTCGGACGGCATTAGGTCGGGGGTGAACTGAACCCGTTTGAAATTAACGTCGAGGATTTGTGCCAATGTGCTGACCATGAGCGTCTTGGCCAAACCTGGAACGCCTTCGAGCAGGCAATGTCCGCGGGTAAAAATCGCAGCGAGTAATTGTTCGATCGTATCGGTTTGCCCCACAATGACTTTACCGAGTTCATCACGCATCTTTTGTTGGTGATCGGCGAACTCTCGCAACACGTCGGCAAGGTTGCGGGGCTTTGCCGGAGCGGACGCTGCTTGTGCTGTCGTTGTCTGGGCGGGTGGGGCACCGGCTGCCGACGATGGATTTGCCGCGCCGCCGGTTTTAGGCGAAACTGAATTCGACGGCGGCTGGTTCGACGTTGGTTGGTTGACCACGGGCGGTGGGGTTGGCGAAGACGGGTCGGTCATCGTGATCGGTGGGCTCGTGGGACGATTGGTAATTCAGAGAACTTACGCTGGTGTCGAGAACGATGCGACGGCGGGCGTCTGGTTCAGCGTAACGTTATCAGTCTAGGCGTTGCCAGTGAAAAGCAAAGTCGGGTTCCGGCGTGAGGATATAACAATGTGTGAAAGTAACCCGAACAACTCAGCGACAGCAACGACAACTGCCCAACCGGGACGAAACAAAATGGATCGAATGAGTTTCCGATTGAGTTTCAATACGACCAGGTTTCCGTCGATGGGATGCGCCACACGGGGGCTTCGTTGGTTTTTGCTGCTTTTGATGTCAGCGGCGCCGGTGACGGAGGCTTTTGCGGAGATCGATGCGGTCACGGTCCAGCGGTCGATTGATCGCGGAGTCGAGTATTTGCGGAAATCGCAAACCGCACGTGGGGGATGGGAAGAATACGGCGGGCAGTCGTGTGGGTTGTCGGCGCTTTGCACGTTGGCGTGGGTGAACGCGGGCGTTTCTCGTCGAGATCCTGATTTCGTTCGGGCGTTGGATTACCTGCGAACGTTTGAGCCGCAGCAGACCTACTCGATTTCGCTGCAGACGTTGGTGTTTTGTGCGGTCGGTGCGTTGGAGGATCTGCCCCGGATCCGTCGAAACGTGGCTTGGTTGACCGAGCAACAAAAGGGGCCAAACGAACGGAATTATGGTTCGTGGACGTATGGCAACGGTCGAGGCAACGGCGACCCTTCGAATGCTCAATTTGCAGTGCTCGCCCTCGGCGCGGCGGCGGAGCGGGGGATCGAGGTCGATCCGAAGGTGTTTCAAGCGGCCGCGGATTACTGGAGACGGATTCAATTGCGACGCGGTGGTTGGTCCTACGGAGGACCGCGTCCGAGCGGATCGATGACCTGTGCCGGAATCGCATCGTTGTTGATTTGTGGCAGCAGCCTGGAGGATCTCGACAACGGTGAAGATCGGTTGAACTGTTGTGGTGGCGGCGATACCGACGACGCTCTTGAGCGAGGTTTGGACTACCTGAGTGAGATCTTCACCGTGCAAGCGAACCCGGGCGGGGAGCTACTGAGCTACTACTATTACCTCTACGCGGTCGAGAGAGTCGGACGTTTGTCGGGACGTCGTTTGATCGGTAACCGAGATTGGTACCGCGAGGGTGCCGAACGGTTGGTCAGTTTGCAGGACGCTTTCCAAGGGTTTTGGAAAGGCGGCGGTGTGGTCGAGTCCAACCGAGATATTGCAACCTCGTTCGCGCTTCTGTTTTTGTCAAAAGGGAAGCGGCAGGTGGTCGTCGGGCGTCTCGATCATCCTTCGTTGAGGTCGGAGAGTCGGGCCCAGCGTGGTGAGGTGATCGTGCGAGTGGCGAATGAGAAAAAGACTCGTTCGCTGCCTCATTCCAGCGCGCTACGCGAACTGGTGCGTCATGTCGAGCGGGATTGGTCCAAAGATCTGACATGGCAAACGATCGTTGCCGATCAGGCAACGGTGGAGGACCTGTTGAAGGCACCGGTGCTGGTGATTACCGGTTCGGATACGCTCCGGTTCAACGCGGCTCTTCGCGAGAATTTGAAGGCGTACCTGGATCAAGGTGGGACGATCCTGTTTGATTCGTTGTCTGGTGATGGATGCGGTGCGGGAAAGAACTTCGAACGAAGTGTGGTTTCTCTGTGCAACGAATGGTTTCCGAAATCGAAGCTGGATCGTTTGCCGACCACGCATCCCGTTTGGTTTGCCGAAGCGGCGGTGGACCCCGCCGACATCGCGTCTGACTATTGGGTATACGGTGTCGGGGCGTGTTGCCGGACACCGGTTTTCTACTCGCCTCGCAGTTTGTCGTGTCGATGGTCTCGGGGTGGGCCGTTGTTGCGAGGTGTGGATTTGCCGGCGAAGGTCGGCCGTGAAGTCGTCGCGGGGATCACGATCGGCGAGAACATCCTCGCGTATGCGACGGGGCGTGAATTGAAGGACAAGCTCGATGGCGTCAGCGTGTTGGTGGCAGAGGATGCACCGGAGCCCACGCGAGGTGCGATCCCGGTCGCCGCCGGTGCGCTCGGTGCAGGTGAGGAACAGGTGCAGCGTGCGTTGCCCAACGCGGCGTTGATCATTCGAGAGAAACTGACGGTGGAGGTCATCGCTGTCGACCAACCGATTGCGTTGACCGAACAATCGCTCCAACGCGTCGGCGTGCTTTACCTGACCGGGCAAACCGAGTTTGAACTCGACGAGAAATCGCGAGCGGCGCTGAAGAATTACATCGACCGCGAGGGGATTCTGATCGCCAGTCCGATTTGTGGGAGCGAAGCGTTCGCGAGTTCGGTTCGTCGAGAAATTGCGGCCCTCGTTCCGCAAGCGGAGTTTGTCCCGATGCCGGAAGATCACCCCGCATGGACGACTCGATACGGCGGATTTGATATCACCAACGTGAACATCCGGTTGCCGAACCAGAAACGAGCCGGCGAGGATGCCATGGTTGTCACCCAACGTTCAGGTGCGCCGGTCATGGAGGCGATACAGGTCAACGGTGTGGATACGATTTTCTATTCGCCGCTGGACCTGAGTTGCGCGTTGGAGAGTCAGAACTCGATCCAGTGTCCAGGTTATCCGACGGGGGATGCGGCAAAGATCGTTGCCGGTTTGATTTTGTACGCGCTGCAGCAGTAATGCAACGCGGTTTGGGCGGTAGGCTCGTTGGATGTGCGCCGCGGGGGATACGCCATAGGAAAATTGGATGATGGGAATAGGCAGTTGGGGATAGGCAATATTGTCGAGAGAATTTTGCCTCGCGGATTGCGAGCGAGTTACGAACGTTGGCGGTATGGCACGTTCGACCCCGACGCGGTTTTGGGAAAACGGGGGGAACAGGTCGCCGCGATCGAGTTGCGACGCAAGGGACTGCGGGTGATCGCCGAGAGTGAGTCGGATCGGGCGGGCGAGATTGATCTGATCGCATTGGACCGGCGTCGGCGAATAATCGTTTTTGTGGAGGTCAAGACGCTCGGGACGCGTCGGCCAGGGCACCCCGCCGATCGAGTCGACGAGAAAAAGCAATCGCGGATCAGCAAAGCGGCGTTGCGTTACCTCAAACGAAATGGAGTCCTGGGCAATCCGTGCCGATTCGACGTCGTTGCCGTTTGGTGGCCGTCGGATGAAGCCACGCCGACTAAAATCGAGCATTACGAGGCCGCCTTCGAATCAACGATCGAACACGCGTTTTACTAGCCAATGCGGGCTGCATTCACGGGGAAACCATCCCGGACGACTTGAAAAAGGCGTATAAACTGGTCAACTGTGTTGTCTGCCTGACTGAGGGATTGGTGACGCGTGGACTGCACCGCGGTACGGTCTCTCATTCCGCCGTTGGCGGTTTGTTCGCACTCAGCGACCTTCCAAAGCGAACGTTCGGTCGGCATTCCTTGTCGTTTGTTTTCTGACTTCCTTTGATCCTGCCACGTTTTGACACATGACTTTTCGCATTGATTTGCCGGTCTATCGTGGCCCGATCGACCTGCTGTTGTATCTTGTTCGGCGGCAGGAACTGTCGTTGTCGGAGATGTCGTTATCGAAGGTGGTGTCCCAATACGTCGAGTACATCGAGGTTTTGGAGGAATTGGATCTCGGCGAGGTTGGCGATTTCTTGGATTTGGCGGCGACGCTTGTCGAGATGAAAAGTCTCGCGGTGCTGCCGAAAATCGAAGACGATCACGAGGAAGAGGTGATCGATGAAACGCACGACGAACTCGTCCACAAGCTGCTCGAATACAAAGAGATTCGAGACGCGGCCTCGGTGCTCGACGAGATGTCATCGCGTTGGCAGACACGTTTCGAACGGCTTTCGGATGACCTGCCTACCCGGCGAAACGATCCTGCCGATCAGCCGATCGTGGAGCTGGAAATCTGGGATTTGGTCTCTGCTTTCGGGAGGATCATGCGTGAGTCGGCAGGGCCTCCTCCGACGGAGGTCATTTACGATGACACGCCGATCCACGTTTACATGCAGCAGATCCACGAGAAGCTCGCTGATCGTGAGCGGGTCGAATTGATCGATCTGGTCGAACCGGGCATGCACAAGTCCGCCTACATCGGTTGGTTCCTCGCGATGCTCGAACTGACTAGGCACCACGGCGCCGCCGTCACCGAAAACGACAACGGTGATATCGAGGTCGTTCGGACGGGCGACTATCACGCCGAACTGAACGTCAACGAAGTTGACAACTACGGGGCCAAGGCGATCGACAACAGCAACATGCCGATCCGGATGAGATAGGCGACGCGTCGAGGCGGATCCGTTGAAAGGCAACTAAGTTCTTTTGCAGAGAACGTTCTTTCTGTGCTGCGGCCTTTGGATTCTCCCGCCGCAGGTCGGCCTTTTGTATTTTCTTATTAGCAACCATCTATTTATTCGTACATGACCGAGAACGTTCCCCTCCTAACCCATGTCCATGACGGACTCACCATTGAAGGTTATTCCCGAGCCGCCGTGCAAACGTGTTGGCGGGTCAACGAGCTGAAGCTGCTCTTTGATGCGGGAATCCAACCGTGGGACTTCATGGGGACACCCACCATGTTCATCTCGCATGCGCACCTGGATCATATTGCCGCGTTGCCGGCATATGTCTCGCGGCGGCGGATGATGAAGATGGATCCGCCGGTGATCTACCTGCCTGATTCGGCGGTGGATGCCGCGTGGAAAATGTTGCAGCTTTTTCGGTCGCTCGATCGCGGTGCGATGCCGTGCGAGTTGATCGGTTTGCTCGGTGGCGACGAAACGGAAATCGGTCGCGAATACGTCGTCAAGTCTGTCGAAGTCAAACACACGATCGACGCGCTCGGGTTCATCGTTTACCAGCGTCGTCACAAACTCAAACCGGAATTCTTGGACCTGCCCGGTGAAGAAATCCGCAACCTTCGATTGGCGGGAACGGAAATCACCACCGAACGGCGCGTTCCCGTGTTCGCCTACACGGGCGATACGTCACCGAAGGGGCTCGACAACAACCCCGAGTTCTACGACGCAAAGATCCTGGTCAGCGAGCTGACGTTTGCAGCACCGGAACATCGGCGAGAGAAAATCCACAAGCATGGTCACATGCACGTCGATGACTATCGCGAGCGGAAAGACGAGTTTAAAAACGAACTGATCATTGGTTCGCACGCGTCCACACGGTACACCGACGCGCAGATCAAGCGATTCGTTAAGAAAGTCCTGCCTGATATGCTCGGCGGTCGTTTGAAATTGTGGATTTGATCCCATGGGGCCGCGAGTAAACACGGGCGAAGAACACGGAGGTCATGAATCGCAGGATGGCGTGCTGCGAAGCGGTCGTTCGGGCGATTCACCGGAACGGAAGCGATCGCCTCCGGGAGGTTGGCCGACGCCACGTTCGCTCTATTTGCATGTCCCCTTTTGTCGACACCGTTGCGGTTACTGCAACTTCAGCGTGTTGGCCGGACGCGACGATTTGCAGGACCGATTTCTCGATGCGATTGAGAGCGAGGTTCGCGGCGTGCGGGCGCGGACGGGCAGCGAGAGTCCGTTGTTACTCGACACGTTGTATCTCGGTGGCGGTACGCCGACTCAGTTGACAGACGCACGACTGCAACGGTTGATGCGAATTCTGCGAGAGAACGTGACGCTGTCGCCGGGGGCGGAATTCACGTGCGAAGCCAATCCAGAAGACGTCGACGTCACGGTGTTGTCGCGGTTGAAGGAAGCGGGTGTTAATCGAATCAGCCTTGGGGTTCAGTCCTTTCATGATTCCAAATTACAGACGTTGCAGCGTTCGCATTCACGCGATCATGCGATCGGGGCTATCGAGTTGGCGGCAAAGTGGATCGGCAACGTGACGATCGATCTTATTTTTGCTGTACCCGGGGAGACGCTCGCGGATTGGCGACAAGACTTAGAGTGCGCCGTTTCGTTGCCGATTCGACATGTTTCGACATACTCGTTGACCTACGAGAAAGGGACGCAGTTTTGGTCGCGGCGAAAACGCGGAGGTTTGACGCCGGTAGACGAGGCGGTCGACATTCGCATGTACCGGGCGTCTCGGCAGGTCCTCGGCGATGCCTGCTTTGATCACTACGAGATCAGCAGTTTTGCGATGCCCGGGTATCGCAGCCAACACAATTCGGTGTACTGGAATGGTTACGGTTGGTACGCGTTGGGGCCGGGTGCCGCGAGGTTTGTGGAGGGGCGACGACATGTCAATCACCGCAGTCCGACGACCTATATCAAAAGGATGCTGGAGACGGGTGATGCGACCGCGGAGCACGAGTCGATTTCGCTCGAACAGCACGCTCGCGAGATCGCTGCGTTTGGAATCCGGCAAATTGACGGGATCGATCTGGCCGAGGTTGACCGCCGGGTCGGGTACGAGTTCTCGCGTACGATCGAGTCGGTGTTGGAATCGTGTGAACAATCGAAATGGCTGTGCCGCAACGGGAGTCACGTCAAACTAACGTCCCGGGGTTTGCTGTTCGCTGACTCGGTGGAATCGATGATCCTGCAGTGATTGCGTGGATCGCGGTGCTTGCCCGCTGCTTCCCTGGATTACCTATCTTGCTGCCGGGGGGCGGGGTGGATGCTGGTGGAGTGAGAGACGACTGGACACTTGCCTAGGTCGTTTAATCATCTTATTTTAACTCCAACCTTTTCGCTAAAGGTGTACGAGGGTCGATGATCTTCCCTTGGCTCCTTTGCAACGTTCTCTTACCGGCGAGCCGAGTGAGAGAAGTCTTTTCCGAGGAATAGTAATTTGTCGAAGCGTCGATTGGTTGCGGGAAGCAGCCAGGCAGGTAGGGGCTTACACTTTTTCGATTCAATTTGGATGCGTGCGGGGGCGATCGGGGTATTTGCGTTAATGACGCAGACCACGGTGCACGCGGAAATGCCGACCACGGCGTCGGAGTTGACCTCGAGTCGAACCGTCGCTGACGACGGTCTTCGTTGGCATGACAACCTCGAGAGTGGTTGGAAGGAAGCGAAGGCGACCGGTCGTCCGATGGTCATCTTTATTACGAGTGAGCAGTGCGTTTACTGCGACGCGATGAAACGCGATACTCTATGCGATGAATCCATCCGGAAACGCTTGCTCTCGCGATTTGTGCCGATTCGATTGCGACCGGGACCCAATAATCGGGTGTTGTCGCGGATCGATGTGCCCGCCTACCCGACCACGTTGATCGCACACCCGAAGGGCAAAGTGATCGCTCATCGTGTGGGCTATCAGCCGGTGAAGAATTTCCACGAGATGCTCAGTGAAGTGGCGCCGTCGGAGGATTCTGTTTTGATCCGTTAGGCAGATTCGTATATGGCGACACTGATGTCCGAGAACTCCCTCAATCCCCGTCGTCTCTCTGGCATCTTCTGCCCCAATCTGACGCCCGTCGATGCGAAAGGTCGCGTCGACGAGGAACGCTTGCGAGAGTACGTCGATTGGTTGATCGATCACGGTGTCGACGGGCTGTACCCCAACGGCAGCACTGGGGAGTTCGTCCGGTTTTCCCCCACGGAACGGCGGCGGATTGTCGAGGTCGTGGTTGGGCAGACGGCGGGGCGCGTGCCGGTTCTCGCCGGTGCCGCGGAAGCCAACGTGAGCGAAACGATTGAGGCGTGCAACGCGTACGGAGCGATGGGGGTCACGGCCGTCGCGATTGTCGCGCCGTTCTACTATCGGCTCGGCAGCGATTCGGTGCACGCTTACTTTACCGAGATCGCGACGCATGGTGATGTGGACGTGACGTTGTACAACATTCCAATGTTCGCTTCGCCGATCGAGGTCGACGTCGTGAGGCGGCTCGCGGAGGAGCAACCGCGGATCGTTGGTATGAAAGACAGCACCGGTGACATGGCCAACATGCTCCGGATGATGGCTGCGGTGCGACCGATCCGCGATGACTTCGCATTTCTGACCGGATGGGACCCGTCGCTCGCGCCGATGTTGATCGCTGGCGTGGATGGAGGCACGAACGCAACGAGTGGTGTCCTGCCCGAATTGACCAAGGCCGTTTATCGCTGTGTCACGACCGGTGATCAGCAGGCGGCGATGCGTTGGCAGTATGAGCTGTTGGACCTGTTTGATCGAATGCTCGCGGTGGGTGAGTTTCCAGACGGTTTCCGTTTGGGGGCCGGGGTGCGAGGTTGGGATCTCGGCGTCGGCCGTTTGCCATATTCGGATTCACGCACCTCGGATCTCACCAAAGTGAAATCAGAACTCGAAGGGCGTGTCGATAAAGTCTTGCGTGAACTGCGCGGGTGACGCGGTCGATGCTGTGACGCGAACGATTTCGCGACCCGAACGATATCGCGACCCGATCGATGCGTTGGGCGATCGAACGCGCCACCGTGACCGGTTCGACGCGACTATTGCAGTTTCACTTGAAAGACGGTCGCGATTTCATTCGCGTCGGTAGCCGGCGGAGCGGCGACACTCAGGACATCGTTCTCGAACGTCCAGTCACACTGCGAACCGTCACCGAGGTAGGAAACCTCGTCGATGACGGGTTGAACGCCTTCGCTGTTGGCGAGATGTTTGATCGCAATTTGACTGCCGTCTTTGGGTTGCCCCAACAGAAAAACGTTGATGGTCATTCCATCGGCTGAGCGAGTGAATCGGACGTCTTTTTCTGAATACTTGATCGTCGCGGCTTGTCCCCCGTGGCTGCCATCGCGGATCGCCGCCTCGCCGTAGCCGAAGATCGTGTGGGCGCGTGTTCCGTAGATCGCCTCGCCGTACTTCTTCATCCAGGCACCGAGTCCTTCGAGCCGGTCGAGTTGTTCGTCAGGAATAACGCCATCGGCGCGAGGCGAGATGTTCAGCAAGACGACACCGCGTTTGCTCCACACGTCGATCATGTTTCGGACCAACAAGTCGACTGGTTTGTACTTTTGGTTTTGTACGTAACACCAACCGCTCGAGCTCAATGTGACATCCGTCATCCAAAGGCGGTCGGGCATGTCTTTCATACCACCCTGTTCGATGTCGAGGACGCGGAGGTCATCGGGCATGTCTTGTTGTTTGCAGATCAACGCGACTTCTTGGTCACGATGTTCGCCGGCGTTGAAGTGATGGGCGGCCATGCGTTGGCGATAGTCCTCGGGAATGACGTCCAACCAGGAGTCGAACCAAATCATGTCGGGTGAGTATTTGTCGACGACTTCTTGGACGAGACTGAGCCAGTACTCGTTGAACTCTTCTTCCGGCATGTTGCCGTAGAGTTTGCGGAGTTTGGGATCTTCGCTCGAGGTAAACAGGTCTTTGTCGTAACGATAGTAGCTCAGTGCTCGTTCGCCTTTGGGTTGTCCGTCACGTTGGCGTTGGCCGGTGAAGGAGTGGTGGAACGTGGTGATCGTTTTCATGCCGCGATCACGAAGGGCAGCGAGCAATTCGCCGGTGATGTCGCGTTTGGGCCCTTCGGCTGCCGCGTTGTTTGGGTTCACGTTGCTGTCCCACATTGAGAAGCCGTCGTGGTGCTGGGCGACAGGACCGGCGAAACGGGCGCCTGCGGATTGAAACAGGTCGGCCCACTTGTCCGCATCGAAGTGTTCGGCGGTGAACATGGGGATGAAGTGATGGTAGCCAAATTCTTCGATCGGGCCGTAGTTCTCTTCGTGGTACTCCATCGTGCCGGCACCCCAGTTTGCGGGTTTGGCGATATGCATCCAACGCGGGTACCACTCGGTTCGATAGGCCGGAACGCTGTATGGGCCCCAGTGAAAGTAGATGCCGAGTTTGGCGTCGTTGAGCCATTCGGGGGCGCTGCCGTGTTTCGAGAGCGATTCCCAATCCGGCGTGTAAACCGGAGGATACTGGTTGGGGCGGAAACCATTGGTTTCGTCAGCGTGGGTGTGTAGGCAGATCATGCCGGAGAAAAGCAATGCGGCAACAGGTGCAGCAAATGCAGAAACACGAGTGCGATTCATCGATAGAACTCTCTACGTGGGGTCGGCGGCATCGTCGCGTTCGATGAGCCAGTTTTCGCACAAGATGCGTTTCTGCCCCACTCGCGAACGGATCTGCCGTAGGAGGTGTGTCGTGCAAAGTTTAGTTGCGAACACCGCAGGTGCTCGTGCACTTTTCAAACAACGCATCATCGACTGTTTCCGGTGAACCCGCTACCTCCGTATAGACTTGTTTGGTTTGCATAACATGAGGTCGGATAGCAAGGAGCTCGACAATTCGTCGATGAATCTGTGTTCTGACTCACACTGCGTTAGACGGGCCTGACACCCAAAGAAAATGCGGCGGGAAACCGGCGGAACCTTTCAAGACGAAGGTCCCGTCGGTTTCGAGGCGTTGTTTAGCATGCGGGACGCCGGTCACGATCGCTAGGAGGCGAGGATGGTTCGCTTTCTACGTCGCCGAATTACATGACCGAACATTCCGATCGTTGCCAGTGCAACGATGCCAGATGGCTCGGGGACAGCCGTGATGGTCGTGTCGCCGGAGAAGTTGAAAGACGCGGTTGGGTTGCCGACATTCGTATCGGTTCCGACGTCAAAGCCACCGTACCAGAGCGTGTATTGATTGATACCGATTCCAGAAAGACTAATGTTGTCGCTAGCGTTTTCTGACGTACCAGGGTTATCAGCAAGATTGCCGACAATCGTTGCTTCGGCGTCGTAGGTAACGCTCGCGAACGTACCAAGATGCTCGGGAAGTAGCAGTTCGTCGGCATCGCCCAAGCTGTTGACCGCACCGGAAAAGTTATCGTCACCTTGGCCTGATCCGGGATCGCCGGTGTACCGTCTCGCATCGTAGTTGGCGATGTCGGCGGCTGTGATATCGGCAGCCGCAGCGTCGAGAATGCCGAATTCATAGAGTTCCGTTTCGCCGTTGAGGGAACTCGTCGTAATATCTGCGATTCGATCCACTGTGGCAGAACCGAGAGGCTGTACGGCCCACTGAATCGATAGGAATCCGAAATCAAAATCGACCCCGTGTTGGAATCCGAAAACAGCGTCAATTGAGTACCGGCTGTG
>NZ_ANOH01000399.1 GCF_000346505.1 Aporhodopirellula sallentina SM41 | reverse complement strand
TGTGTCGTGAATGTTGATTTCGCGACCCGGCGAGACGCCCCACAACGGCGCTAGTTGTCCGCTGACGCGGGGCTGTTCTGCCTGAAACGCCCACTCCATGATTCGGCCGGTGTCAGGATCGATTTGGTTGGGACGTAGCCGAGAGATGATGTGTGTCCATGTTTCACATTTGTCGGTATCGGTGCCGAGTGTTTGGGCGGCTTGGATGCAATTGGAAAACAAATCCCGGAGAATTTGGTTGTCCATCGTCGGTGCATAGGTCAGTCGTCCGAGCGTGCCGTCTTTCTTGCGAAATGTTTGCTCAAACGAGATTGCCGGACAGGTGGCGAGGTGCCCGTCCGGACCCTCGATCAGATAGTCTTCATAGAACAACGCGGCTTCCTTCATCGTGGGATAGGCGTCACGGAGATAATCTCGGTTTCTCGAGAAGTCGTAGTGTTCCCAGATGTGCCGGCATAGCCAGGCCGACCCCATCGGCCAGAGGCCGTGAATCGCTGTATCGACGGGGGCGGCGCCACGCCATAGGTCAGTGTTGTGATGGGCGACAAAGCCACGGCAACCGTAGTGTTCCGTAGCAACCCGTCGACCCGTGACCCGCAGGTCTTCGAGCAACGCGAGTAGCGGTTCGTGACATTCCGGCAACGCGGTGGTTTCCACCGGCCATGTGTTGAGTTCCGCATTGATGTTTAGCGTCCATTTGCCACCCCACGGGGCGTCGAGCCCTTCGGTCGGCCAGATGCCGACGAGGTTCAATGGCTGAGTGCCAGGGCGTGCGCCGGAGATATTCAGGTAGCGGCCGTATTGGAACAACCGTTCTTCGAGCAACGCGGACCGCTCTCCCTGAATTACCTTCTCGAGCAGCGTGTCGGTTGGTGTTTCGCGTTCCGCCGGAGTTGCCTTCAGGTTGAGTTGGACGCGGTCGTACAGCGATCGGAAGTCGGCAACATGCCTTCTTTTCAATTCGTCGAACGAGCTATCGCTGGCGTTTGCAAGGGCGCGTTGGCAGCGCTGGGGCGGGGAGGCGGAGACGTTGTGGTGGTTCACGTAGTTCGTCGCGGCGGCCAATATGATGACGACGGAGCTTGCATCTTTGATTTTCAAACCGCTATCGGCGTGTTGAAGCGTGCCTCCGTTTTGCAGAACACACATGCGACTCTGGAATCGGATCGCGTCTGCGTTCCCGTTGATGACGAGTTCGTTGGGGGAACCGGCCGATACCGAGCAGCCTGGATGAAGCGAGTCGAAGGCGGCGTTCATCGTGATACGGTGGTTTTGATCACATTGGATCCGGATCGCGATGACATCGTCGGGATGGGACGCAAAGATCTCGCGAGTAAAGACAGCGTCGTTGATGCGATAGCGAACGGTTGCGGTTGCGTCGCTCATGTTGAGCTGACGTCGGTAGTCTTGCGGGCTATCGTGACCGGGGAACTGCAGATGCAGATTTGCCAGCATCTGAAACTTTTTCTGGTTTTTGGGAATCCCCAATAAGTGTTCGGCACCGAACTCGGCTGCCTCTTCATATTTCTCTGTAAGGATCCGTTTTCGGAGTTCGGGCAGGTACTGATGCGAACCCACGTTGGTGTAATCGTGGGGGCCGCCTGACCAAACGGTATCTTCGCTGATCACGATTTTTTCATTGGCGACGCCACCAAAGATCAGCCCTCCGATGCGACCGTTTCCGATCGGTAGGCTGGTCAACGGGTTCGTGCCGGGCTGTTCATACCAGAGCGTGTCTGCTGTGGCGGTTGTGTTTCCCGCGAATAGGAGTGTGAGCAGAATGAGAATGGCTAGCTTTTTCATCTGAAAACTCGAATGTGGAACTGCTTGCCTGCTGATCGAATCGTCTCCGTAGACTCTTGTTTTCGTGGATTGTATTCGATTGGCTCTGTAAACGGATGACAATGGACCGGCGAATTTGATTCGCGCGAAGCGGGCTATTGATTTCATGCAGGTATGCTGCGACAACCATTGGTACGGTGTCTTATCTACGTTGATGTTAGAAGATCGTCGCGAGGCTGATGAGATGGAGTCTGATGAGATGACGCGCTGATGAGATGACGCATCGTGAAGAGAGACAACGCGGTATCTTTGTAAAACGCCTGAGTGTGTGTCTCAGGTGATTCATGATATGACGAAGTTCTTTTTGATATTGGGACAATGGAGATGACGACACCACGTGAGGCGGTCGATTCGATTTCGAAAGCGATGAATGCTGCGGTGATCGGGCAGGAGACCGTTGTGGAGCGGTTGTTGATCGCGCTGTTGGCCAATGGACACGTGCTGATGGAGGGATTGCCGGGGACGGCGAAGACTCGTTCGATCAAAACGCTGTCGCAGTTGATCGAGAGCGAGTTCAGCCGGGTGCAATTCACTCCGGATTTGTTGCCTTCGGACGTGACGGGTTCCGAAATCTACCGTGAGCAGACGGGAGATTTTGAGTTTCAGTCGGGGCCGATCTTTGGGAATCTGATCCTCGCCGACGAGATCAACCGGGCACCGGCGAAAGTGCAGGCGGCGCTGCTCGAGGCGATGGAAGAGCGGCAGGTTACGGTCGCGGGCACAACTCATCGGTTGCCTGAGTTGTTTTTGGTGTTGGCGACACAGAATCCGATCGAGCAGGAAGGCACGTATCCGTTGCCGGAGGCTCAAATGGACCGCTTCATGGTTTATGTGCAGGTCCCTTATCCGCCGGCGGAAAATGAGCTTCAAATTCTGCGGTTGGTGCGGTCGGAGATTACCGGCGGACATACCGTTTCCGAGCGTGCGAGCAAAGAACTCGTGTTGGAGGCACGGCAGCAGGTCAACGCGGTGCACGTCGAGCCGTCGGTCGAACAGTACATCGTGGATTTGGTGATTGCGACACGGGAACCCAAACGGTACGGGGACGAATTGGCTCGGTTGATTCAGGTGGGGGCGAGTCCGCGGGCGACGATCGCGATGGACGCCGCTGCCCGGGCGAGGGCTTGGCTGCGCGGTAACGACTTTGTGTCGCCCGAAGATGTGCAGGCGGTGGCTCCGGCGTGTCTCGCACACCGTGTGCATCTTTCATACGAAGCGGAAGCGGAATCGATGACTCGCGAAGGAGTAATCGGTCTCGTGCTCGAGAAAGTTGCCGTTGGTTAACGTTGGAAGCATTCCAAAGAGTGGTTCGTCAGTGACCGTCTGATCCGAAGGCAGGTTCATGTTCAAAAGGTTGTCAACGATGTTGCCTGGGGGCACGGAAGTGCCAGTGCCAGTGGCATCGCCGAAACGGTCGGGGGACGTCTATCCGACGCTCGAAGGTCTCGCGCGGTTGCGAGTCGACGCGAAAGGGTTTTCGTTGTTGCCTCGCCAACCGGTAAACAGTCTGCTCAGCGGTCGACACGCGTCGCGATTGCGGGGCCGTGGGCTGACGTTTGAAGAACTGCGTGATTACCGGCCCGGTGACGACATTCGTACGATCGATTGGCGGGCGACCGCACGACTGCGAAAGACTCACGTTCGGGTTTATACGGAGGAACGCGAACGTCCGGTGTTGCTCGTCGTGGACCAACGTTCGAACATGTTTTTCGGATCGGCGCGAACGACAAAAGCGACCGCCGCGGCGGAACTCGCTGCGTTGGCCGCATGGGCTTCGTTGCACGCGGGGGACCGTGTGGGGGCAATCATCTTCGGTGATGACGAGGTCGTGGAAGTGCGACCGCAACGCAGTCGCGAAAACGTGCTGCGGATTTGTCACGAGTTGGTTCGCATGAACCGCAAACTGTCGTCATCGAGCACGCCGTTGAACGCCGCCAACCTGAATGAAGCTTTGCGGCGTGCGGTCAACGTGGCTAACCATGATTTTCTGATTGTGTTGGCAACGGACTACATCGGCAACAACGACGACACGCACCGGCACGCGACTCGTTTGGCCAGTCACAACGATGTCCTGGCCACGTTGGTTTATGATCCGCTCGGTGTCAGTCTTCCGGAGTTGGGCGGTGTCGATTTAACAGACGGTTCGCAGGCAGCTACCGTTGACGTCGATTCAAAAGTGAACGAGCGGTTTGTCGAGGAGTTTCGTCGATTGTCGGAAACGATTCGGACGCGTCTGCGAGCGATTCGGATTCCGGTGTTGCCGATCTGCACTCATGAACCCATCGCCGGACAGGTGATGACGGCACTGGGAGAGCGTCGATGATGTTGGACGCATCGAGTCTCGATCAATTGCGTGATGTCGCCGTCCCACCGCCGGTGTCGTGGTGGCCGTTGGCACCGGGGTGGTGGGTGCTGATTGCCGTGGTGGTCGCTGGGGTGGTGTTTGGTGTGCTCAAATGGCGCCGACATTGGCTCGCCGATGCGTATCGACGCGACGCGCTCGAGGCGGTCGATCGTGCGTCCACAGATGCGGCGATCGTTCAGATCCTGAAACGAACGGCAATCGGTGCGGACACTCGGTCTCATGTCGGATCGCTTACCGGGCGACGGTGGTGTGATTGGCTTTCCGCGACCGGCGATGCGTCGATGACTGACGAGACCGCGGAACGCATCACGGTGGGCGTGTACCGCGATGGAAACCGGCGCACACCGGAACTCGCTGACTTTGCAAAGCGATGGATCCGGACGCATCGTATGAACCCGTCACAACCTGAGTCGCCTCAACAAGCGGGAGGTCGATAGGATGTTGACGTTTGCTCATTGGTGGATGTTTTGTGTGGCCCCTTTTCCGTTGTTGGTGTACTTCGGAATGCCGGCGAGGGTAACTTCTCGTCCGTCGATTCGAGTTCCCTTTCTGACGCGGCTGTTGGCATCACGTGACGACACGGGAGCGGTCGATCGCGGCAAAGTGAAGTCGTATGGGGCGTGGGCGATCGTTTGGTTGTTGATCATTTTTGCCTTAGCGAGACCCCAGTGGCTCGAGCCGCCGATCGAGCGAATCATCCCGACTCGAGATTTGTTGCTGGTTGTGGATTTGTCGGGGTCGATGGACCACAAAGATTTCACTGATGACACGGGATCGACGGTTGATCGGCTGACCGCGGTGAAGCAAGTTGTGGGTGACTTCCTGACGCGTCGCGAAGGTGACCGCGTGGGATTGGTGGTGTTTGGCAATTCGCCGTTTTTGCAGGTGCCGTTCACGACCGACCTGCAGCTCTGTCGTCAGTTGCTCGACGAAACCGATGTCGGCATGGCTGGTCCCCGCACCGCGCTCGGCGATGCGATCGGGCTGGGCATTCAGTTGTTTGACAGCAGCGATGCGCCGACGAAAACGATCATCGCGTTGACCGACGGGAACGACACGGCGAGTTCGGTGCCTCCGGTGGAAGCGTCGCGAGTCGCACGAGATCGCGAGATCACCGTCTACACGATCGCGGTCGGAGATCCAACAACGGTGGGCGAGGAAAAGATCGACCAGGAAGCACTTAAACAGGTCGCCGAAACAACCGAAGGTGAGTTCTTCTTGGCTCTCGATCGGGACCAACTCGTAAAGATCTACGAGCAGATCGATCAGATCGAAACGCGTGAGGTGAAAACGGTCAGCCATCGGCCGCGGCACGATTTGTTCTATTGGCCGCTCTCAATCGCGTTGGCATTTTCGCTCGTCACGCACATTTGGCCGCTAGTGCGATCGCGACGTCAGCGGTCGGTAGCACCCAAGGCTCGGCTGCGAGTGAATTCGCGGACGTTCGAGTTGCAGACCGTGGACGAATTTCAACACGCCGGCGGCGAGAAAGCGGAGGTGGTGCAGCGATGAGTGAGTTAACTGCGTTTCATTTCATACGCCCGTGGTGTCTGGTGTCTGTGGCGATCGCGATAGTCGTTTGGTGGTTTTATCAGCGAGCGAGTGATCCGTTTCACCAGTGGCAAAAGGTGATCACGCCGGACCTGCTCGACGCGGTCACGGTCAATCAGGATCCAACACGTCAGTGGCGGAGTATCGCTTTGTTGATGTTTTGGTGTCTTGCGGCGATCGCCATCGCGGGGCCGACATGGCGTCCCGAACCGTCTCCTTTTGCCGATGATCCTGTGCCGGTGATGTTGTTGCTGAAGTCGGGCGAGAGCATGAACGAATCGGATTTGTCGCCCAACCGGATGGAGCGAGCGAGGTTGAAGGTGGTCGATTTCGCGAACGCGAGAAAGGGACAACCACTCGGTTTGATCGCGTACGCGGGATCGGCACACCTCGTTCTGCCGCCGACACGCGATACCGGTGTGGTCGCGACGATGGCGTCCGAAATCAGTCCTGAGATCATGCCCACGCCGGGCGATCGACTTGGTTCCGCGTTGCAACTCGCCGCCAAAACGCTCGGGGATGGCGGTGGATCGATTGTGGTGGTGACCGATACGATCCCGACGGGCGAGAATTCGCAATACGAATCGTTTGTTTCGGAGAACCGAGCGAGCATTGAAATTCTGGGGATCGCTCGGGAGGGGACTCCTGAAAGTAATGATTTATCCAAAGCCGCGTCCGCCCTGCGAGCCGACGTGACCCTGATCACAGCGGACTCCACCGACGTCGAGGGAATTGTCCGGCGCGTTGCCGACACACCGATCGCGGTGTCGGTGGACGGGGAGGGAACCCGGTGGGCAGAGATGGGGTGGTGGTTGGTGCCCGTGATCGCGGTCGGGATGTTGACTGTGTTTCGTCGCGAAGAACAACAGCAGGAGCAAACAACATGAAAACCATGTTTTGGGGTGTGCTGTTGGCCGGGATCGCGTGGGGGCATCTTTGGTTCTCGCCCGATCAACAAGCTCAACGGTTGATGGACCGGCAGGAATATGCGGCCGCCGCCGAAGCATTCGAGGATCCGATGCGGTCGGGTGTTGCCTGGTACCGGGCGGGTGAGTTCGAGAAAGCCGGGCAGGCGTTTGCAAGAGTTGCGACTGCCGAAGCGGAATACAACCGCGGCAATTGCCTGGTGATGCTCGGTCAGTACGAACCGGCGATCGAGCGGTACGATCGGGCATTGAAGCTCAAGCCGGATTGGCAGGACGCGATCACAAATCGTGATTTAGCTGAGGCGAGAGCGGCGAAATTGAACAACGAGGGCGGTGACATGGGAGACCAACGACTCGGTGCCGACGAGATCCGTTTCGACAAGAAGAAAAACTCAGAAGGCCAGAGCACGGAAGTGAGTCAGGAAAAGGCGATGTCGGATTCGGCGATGCAGGCGTTGTGGCTGCGTCGGGTTCAAACCAAGCCAGCGGATTTTTTGAAAGCGAAATTCGCCTATCAAAACGCGGGACAGTCTCAGCCGGAGGAAAAGTGATGGCTGTTACTTTTTTGAGTGTTATTGGTTACCGGAAAGGCTCAGGCTCGCAGAACCTGTGCCGCCGAGTTTTTCAACGGAAATCGGCACACGTTCGATCGTTGAGGAGGCTCGTCGCGTTAATTTTTGTCGCATCGATTCTGGGTTTGGCCGGCGACGTTGGTTTGCAGGCGGCGGATTCGTTGAAGGCATCGATCGAAAAGGAAACCGCGTGGACGGGGGAACCCGTTCCGTTGATCATCACGCTGTACTCACCGGGGCCGTTTGAGGGCACCGCCGCTTTTGATTTTCCCGAATTGCCGAAAACGGCGATTATTGCGATCGGCAACCCGGTGGTGGGAAGCGAAGACGTGGGCGACGATTCCTTTCTGACTCAACGGCATGAGTTCAGCATCTCGACTCAACAGACCGGAACCGTCGTCCTTCCTCCGTTTTCGGTTCGCTTTCGCGGGAAAGAATCTTTTGTGGGCGACGCGAAGGATGTTATCGCAAAGACGCCGAAGCTGCAGTTTGAGTCCAAACGTCCACCGGGCACCGAGTCGCTCGGTATCGTAGTGTCTACCGAAAAAGTGGACACCCAACAGAAATGGGATCCGGATCAATCGACGGATTCGAACGACCCGAACCAGGTGCAGGCCGGTGATGTGATCGAGAGAACCATCACCCGCCGCGTGTCGGGGTGCAGTGCGATGTTGTTGCCGCCGGTCAGTACGCAGGCTCCCGAGGGAGTGCAGGTGTATTCTCGCGACCCGGTCGTGGAAGACAAAATTGATCGCGGTGAGCTGAAGGCATCACGAACCGAGACGATCAAGTATCAATTCCAACAAGCGGGGACGTTTGAACTACCCGAGATCACGTTCCGTTGGTGGGATCCGAAATCCGAGAAGCTGCAGGAGAAGACGCTCGAAGGAACGACCGTTGAGGTTGCTGCACCGCCACAGCAAACCGCAGCGGCGGATTGGAATGCGGAGATGAGTGGTGACGACAAGGATGCCAACACTTTCCCCGCGTGGGCCGTGGCGGTTGGATTTTTGATCGTCGCAGGTCTCTTGTATCGACCCTTGAAATCCGCGTGGGACGCTTGGCAAGTCCGACGCCGGTCGCGGGAGTTGATGATCGCACGTGAAGTCCGTTCAGCGTGTCGTGCCAATGATGCACCGGCTGCCTATGCGGCTTTGTTGCAGTGGTGCGGTAGTAGTTCGTCGGATGAACCGGTAACGCCGAGCGAGGTTTTGGGTGAACCGTGGGAACATTTGTCGGCTCATCTGTATGGAGCTACGGGAACGGCAAAAAGCTGGTCAGGCGAACCACTGCTCATCGGTTTCGAAGCGGCTCGCAAGCAACGCCGACATCGCGTGCGAGCGGAACACGGATCGGCACTACCGTCGCTCAATCCATGACGCGTTGACGCGTGTTCACGGTTTGCGATGGTGACGATCTCATTGCGTTTTGACCTCGTGCCTTGCCTTGGTAGCCACGCAGCCGACACGAAGGCTTGTTTTGCAAGCAAAGATGCCATGGTTTGGCGGCTGACCGTTCGGCGGTGGTGTCCTATTTGGGAAGGGGGAAGCGGTAGACCGGTGAGAGTCTGTTCGACGGCCGGTTGCTGTTTTCCTCGCAAATCGCGGGCAATCGCGTGGCGGTCGGGCGACTCGAGGGTACTGTTCGCTCGCGTAATCTGCCGTCGGGGCGGCGTGATTCTTGGGATCACACTAGCCGTTTGGAAAAATATGGTGAGAATTCTCTGACGGCACAGTGACACATTCCTGACGGGGCGGCCTGGGAAACTAGCGGGCTGATTGAGGTGACAGTAACCGATCAACAGCACGCGACCCATCTCCTGCGACTCGCCCGTGATGGCGACGCGGAGAGCTTGGAATGTTTGTTGTCTAGTTACATCGGGTACCTAAAGGTGTTGTCCCATTCGCAGTTGGATCCGCGAGTCCGTGTTCGGTTGTCGGCGTCTGATTTGGTTCAAGAGTCGTTGCTCGAAGCTCATCGTGATTTCCAGAAGTTTGCCGGCACCACGACGGCGGAGTTCACCGGTTGGCTGAGGCAGATTCTCGTGCACAACGCGGCGCGGGCTGTCGAGACGCATCTGTTGGCGGCCAAGCGAGACCACCGACGCGAGCATTCGCTCGACACCTTGCGACGGGCCGCTGATGAGTCGCACGCGAGATTGGATTCGATGACTGCTGTTCACCGACGTGGTCCGGCCTCGGAGGCCGAGCACCAAGATGACCTCACTGTTCTTTCAAACGCTATCGAGAAATTGTCACCGGAGTATCGCGATGTGATCGTGCTTCGTCATGTCGAAGGGCTCGCGTTTGCCGAAATCGCCGTTCGGATGAATCGATCTTCGGGCGCGGCGAGGATGTTGTGGATGCGGGCGATTGAAAAACTACGTGATGCGATGAGTGATGAAAGCGGTGTGCAATGAAACCAATGACTGATCAAACATTAACTCTCGATTTGTCGAGTCTTCCGGTAAACGATGCTCTTCCGATCAATGAAGCCTGCACCGGTGACGGTTCGGAGCCGAAGTTGCAGGAGAAAATTGCCGAGCGACTCGATCAATACGCGAGTCTATTGGAGGACGGTGAGGAAACGGCCGCAGAAGCGTTCCTGCGCAAACACCCTGAGTTGCAGGCCGAAGCGGGCGGTCACCTCGAGAGTTTGCAGTTGCTTTGCCGGATGTCGCGATCCGCCGCCAAGCCAGTGGATCCCGACGAATCGCTCAGCCGGCCGCCGACACTCGGCGACTATGAGTTGCAGGGCGAAATCGGCCGCGGCGGGATGGGGATCGTTTACGAGGCGATTCAGTTGTCGCTGCGGCGGCGGGTGGCGTTGAAGGTGTTGCCGTTTGCCGCGGTTTTGAACCAAGACCAGGTCGCCCGTTTTCGCAACGAGGCTCACGCGGCCGCGTCGCTGCATCATCCGCACATCGTTCCCGTTTACGCGGTCGGGTGTGAACGCGGCGTGCATTACTACAGCATGCAACTGATCAACGGCAATACGCTCGAACAGACGCTCGACGAACTGCGAACGATTAGTGGCGACTCCACCGTGGCGTCGGCCACTTCGCTCACCGAGAACGTCGAACCGCCGAGTTCGACGGTCGTCAATCGTGGCGGCACCACGACGCTGCGATCGGTTCGCCAACGCGACGGTGTGCGTGCGATTGTCAAAATGTTTGTCGACGTTGCTGACGCAATCGACTACGCACACGAACAAGGCGTGATTCACCGGGACATCAAACCGTCCAACCTATTGGTGGACGCGGCCGGGAAAGTTTGGGTGGCGGACTTCGGATTGGCGCGTTGTCGCGACGCGGGGAACCTGACCGCGGAAGGGAAAGCGATCGGTACGGCGCGATACATGAGCCCCGAGCAAATCATGGGGCGTCCTCAAGAAGTCGACCATCGCACGGACATTTACTCACTCGGCATCACGCTCTACGAACTACTGACACTGCAACCGGCGTTCGGAGGTAGGTGCCGGCAGCGATTGATGGAGACGGTCGCGACGGAACCGCCTGTCGCACCACGACGAATCAATGCGGCGATACCGACGGATTTGGAAACGATCGTGCTCAAGGCGATCGCGAAATCGAAAGACGACCGATACTCGACGTGCGGCGAACTCGCCGAAGACCTGCGACGGTTTTTAAGCGGGCAACCGACGCTCGCTCGTCGGCCGAGTCGCGTGGATGTTGCGTTCCGGTGGGCCGTTCGGCATCGGACCGCGGTAATGACTTCAGTGGGATTCTTGTTGGTCGCGATGGTTGGATTTGCCGCCGCGACCGCGATGGTTTTGCATCACAGCCGGCAGAAAGACGTGGCATTGGATCAGGCACGCCATCACTTGAATCAAGCTCATGCGACGGTGCAGCGGTTCGGCGGTTTGACGGTCGATCGGCTCACTTCGATCGAAGGTACCGGCGAATTGCAGCGTGACTTGTTGACCGAAGCACGCAACTACTTTGTTGATTTTGCGAACTATGCATCGGGCGATTCTCGGTTCCGTAGTGAACTCGCCAAGGTGCAGTTTTTATTAGGTGCGACCGAGTGCCGGTTAGGGAACCTGGAATCGGCCGAGGCTGCTTACCTGTCCGCCGCTGAAGGATTGCAAGCGGTGTTGGAGGAAGGTTCTGCCGACGTTCAAACCCAATCCGACCTCGCATTGTGTGTGCACAACCTTGCTGCGTTGCATAAAGATACGGGGCGATACAAAGAAGCCATTGCCGAATATGAACGTGCCACCACCCTGCACGAACGAGTGATGTCGCATACAGATGTTCCTGACGAAACGGTGGCGAATTGGGGGGCAACCCAGACCAATTATGCGACGTTGTTGTGGGAGAGCGGAGAAGCGAACGACGCCATCCGACGATTGCGTGATGCGGAGGTCGTGCTCGAACGTCACCTCGATGGTCAGGAAACAAATCGCTACACGCGGCAGCAACTGATCGAGTGCCGCAACACGCTCGCCGGTTTATTGATGGACGATCATGCCGACGAAGCCGAGCGGTTGTTGGAGGAGAACATCGCATCCCTGGCCGCAACAGAGCATTTGGAAGAGACCGAAGGTTCGTTTTGGTCGAACGCCGTGGCGCTGGCTCCGGAGTGTCAATTGGCGATCGCTCAGAGCAACCTGGCATCGCTGCTCGGCAAGCAACAGCGAACCGAGGAAGCGATCGAGCTGACTCATACGTCGATCGAAACCTTTCGCAACGCGATGCGGCGACGTCCGGAAGACACGGCGTTGCAGCAGCAATTGGCGATCGCACAAAACAACCTGGGGCAATTGCTGTGGAACCAGGGCACGCGTCAGGATGCCCGCTCGGCTTTCTTGGAAGCGGAGAAAGGTTTTAAAGCACTGTGTGAATCGCAGGCACAGGAGCCTCAATTGTTGAGCCGGTTCGCCGGCGTGCTGCACAACCTCGGCGTTCTCGACCAACAACAAGGGCAACTCGATAGTGCCGTTCAACGGCTCACCGAAGCGATGGAGTATCAAGCGTTGGCCGTTCGGATGGCTCCGTTTCATCAAGGTTATCGCCAATATCTCGAACGACACAACGAACTACTTGATCAGATCCTGCGTCAACTCAAACAGAAAACCGAAACGACGCAGAAGTCCGTCAGCGGCGATTGTCCGCCGACGTTGAAGATACAAGCGGCGTCATGCAAGGAACGCGAATATGTTTTCTCATAAAACCAAAGTTCGAAATCGGACTCAATTCCGGAAGCGTCGATTGCTCGAGCGATTGGAAGGGCGCTTGATGCTGGCCGGTGATGTGAACGTCGGCAACTATGTCCTCGGCGGCGCGGCGGTTTCGTCGGATCACTGCGAAACGAATCCCCCCGCGGTGTACCAGGACAGCAGTTTGTCCGGCGGTCTGGATACCCAGGATGATTCCGCTGTCGAAGAGAAGTTCGTGGATTTCGGATCCGATCAACCCGTCTTGGAACATCCCGATGTGGATGTGGGGGAAACCGCCGATCCGGAAGATTCATCGAATGAAGTGGACGTCGAACTCGACGTCGATGATCAAGACGACGATGACGGATCGACGACGTTCGTTGAAACCCAATTCTCCGATCCGCAGGAAGTGCATGCGGATTCGGAAGCAGATGATGGAGACCCGAGCAACGATCCGATGATCGTCTTGCATGCTATTGACACTCAGGCGAGCAAAACGAAAGGGAGTTCCGATGCAGGTTTGTCCGCTTCACTAAGAGCCAGCGAGTTGGATCGGTTTCATTACTTCGCCGAAGGTTCGGTCGATGAGCGGTCCGAGGATGAGTTGCTCAGTCGCGAGCCGCTTCACAATCACCTGCGACGCGACTCGTTTGTCGCGATGTCGTTGCTCGAGCCGAACCAGTCTGAAGTCCAGCCGTTTCCTCCGCGTCCTTCTGCGGAGCAGGTCGCCAGACACAACGTTGTCGACCCGCAACGTGCTTCCGAACCGGGACGTGAGCAGACTGGGCGGGGCGTCCGTGTGATTGATCGCATTTTTTCTGCTCAACCCGGAGTGGACCAATGGGCGGTCGCGACCCTGACCGACGAAGCGATCGCGGCCATGTTTGCGGTGGAGTCTGACGTAGCCGATGACTCGGTGACGCGGCAGCACGCCAACACGGTAGAGGCCGTCGATCGGAAAGCTACACGCGAAGTTTCTGTTGCGTTCGACGAGAGCGTTGGAAAAACGAAAGACAGCCACTCGCAACAAAAATCAGGGGTTCAGTTCGCGGCGCTCGTGTTCATGTCGACCCTGCTGACGCAGCGTGGAGGTTTCTTCCATGTGCGAACCGATCCTATTCGGTCATCCGAAACCACAACCAACAACATTGTCTAGAGCATTTTGAAATCGGACCTGTCCGATCCGTGTAGGTGGATTCGCCAGCATTCAGGTCACTGAACTCTGGCGACATGTTCATGCGTCATTCTGAAACACGTTCTCGGAGAAAACAAAACATGAAGTGTCCGCCGCTAACGTGAATGCTCGCGTTGCATACGGCGGCAAAGATGTTCGGTTGAGCCTTGGGCAGGTTCATTTTTGGTGACACCCGGATTGATGACGATGGTGACATCTTGGATCGACGTGTAGGATGGCGGCAGAGGAGGTTCGCCGATTCTAGCTCTCAGTGCAGAACGGTGATTCCGATGACATTTCTAGAAACGCAGCGCGTGACGCGATCGTTGAACAAGGCAAAAAGATGGACAGCATCGGTTGGAGAGAGTGGTACGAGGCGCTCGCGAAACCGGCCTGGACGCCGGAGCCATCGACGATCGGTTTGATCTGGCAAATTCTCTACCCGATCATCCTTGTCACATTCGGGTACGTCTTTGTGCAGACGATTCGTGGGCGGATACCATGGAAGGTGGCGGTACCGTTCGCTGTGAATCTGGTCGCGAACATCTTTTTCACACCGATTCAGTTTGGGTTGCGGAATTTGCCTCTCGCGGCGATCGATATACTCGTGGTGTGGATCACGATCCCGGTCATGATGTGGCTCGTGTGGCGGCATTCCCGATGGATCGCGATCGCCCAAATTCCTTATCTAATCTGGGTATCGATCGCGACCGTGTTACAGTTGTCCATCACGGCTTGGAACCTTTAAGCTCCGTCGGAAACGGTTTGGATACGCTCTGCCGTTTTGTGCAACGACCACTCAGTGAGTAATCGTCTCGTCCGATGCGGTTGGGATGGCCGTGTTCGAAATCACGTCGTCAGGGTCGGACGTGAAATGATCCCGACAGAAACTGCTGCACATGCAGGCGGTGTAGCCGTGTGCTTCCGCGGTGAGTTCGGACTTCCCGTTCATCGAGAGTTGGCAGACGTAGCATTTGCCGATCACGTGGTCTTCCTTGCCGTCGAGTTTGTCAGCGGAAGCCAGCGCGGCCAGGATTTCCTGGCTCGGTGGAGGGCCGTCAGTGGTGGAGGCGGTTTGAAGATGCTGCGAAGAGTCATCGCAGCCTGCCAGCGCGATCATGCCGAGCATGACCACGCCGCAAAAGCGAGATTTCATATTTCGATCCTGTTTCGGAAAGGGGGCAAAGTCAGCGAAACGAATTCCACTAATGAGAAGATACATTGCGAATTCGATTCGGGACGTGCAAAGTGACCGTCGATGCGTAGCTCGTGTATTCGTATTCGTCGGTTTTTTCGTCTTCGGCGGTATGATGCGCAACGATGAGGTACAAATTGGCGGACTTGGGAGTGAAACTCGCCATACCGTTTTCATCGGTACGGAATTCGAAATTCGGGTCGAACTCGCCGCTCAGTTCACCGCCTTCGGGAATGAAACTGACGACGACATCCGAGATCGGTTTCCCGTGATGTAACACTTGCACAGTGATCGGTTGACCAGTGGCGGTTTGGCTGACGGGGCACGTTTGCAGCACCACTTCAAACGGTAGGCCGAGTGGTCGGTCGTGGACATGGTTTTTCAGTTGAGGGGCGTCGAGCGACTCGGCAACGAGGAAGTATGCCTTCGCCGTTCGGACTCCGCGAACGGATTTACCATGTTGCATGACACGGTCGAGCGTTTGGACGACGCAGTGCGTACCGGTTTGTTCCACCGCAAGCGGAGTCGTCCAGTAACCCTCTTTCTCGGCCGACGCGGTTGCGAACATCTTGTCTCGAAGATCAGTGGACGTGCCGTCGGGGCGGACTTGGTCGACCGTGACCCAGTCGAGATTGATGCGTCCGGCCAATTTGAAATCACGATGATGGTTGCCGTGATTGCCGAGGCTGAGATCAACGTGAGCGACCTCGCCGGTGCGAATGACGGGCGATTGTGTTTGCAACCAGACGTCGTGAGCGGACGTCAACGTGCCGGTTAGCGAAAGGAGCAGAAGCGTGACTAGCGATTGAGTTCTTAGCATTTGGGGAGTTCTGTTTGATGGATTTGAGTATGTGATGGGTGTGATGGGTGTGATGGGTGTGATGGGTGTGATGGGTGTGATGGGTGTGATGGGAGGTTCGCTCAGAGTTCTTTCATTACCTCGTGACCGTTGCTGGTGCCGAGGGCACGCCAAACGTTGAGGTCAACGCTTTCATTGACAAACGTGACACTGCCGTCACATCGGGAGACGTGAACGCCACCGGGGTGATTGCTGCGCGATCCGAAAACGCCCCACCCGCAGGTTTGCATGTCAGGGATGCCGCTTTGTGGCGGATGATAGTGCGTGTAGCCGGTCCAATATTCACGCCCGTTGATCCAACCCGCTCCGCGTTGGCCTGACCAACCGCGGTGCAAACTGCTCGCACGTGTGTAGGCTTCCATCTCGTCAGGGTTTTTGGGCAGAACATATCCGCTCATTCCCGGTGTGGCGGGAGGCATGGATCGATCCGTGAAGGCACAGGTCACGTTGAACATGATTCGTCGTCGCATCGCGTCGATGGTCGGTTCGGCCGGCGACTGTTCGAGCACGCCTAGCAAGTGTTCGGCGAACGCGGCGGTGTTGCTCAGCCCGTCGGTGACGGCTTCAAACCCGACCTTGGAATTGATCCAAAGAACGCCGTCGGTTGGAACCCGAGTGTCATACAGCGTGCCGACTCCCGTTCCGGTGTTCATTCCGTAGTTCGTTCCCGAGTAGCTCTGCTGTGGACCGGCACCGGAAAGCGACGTCACGGTAAAGGTGCGTTCGTAATCTTCGCTGGGGCATGCCAAGGTGGTGATCATGCTCGCCGCCGCGGTGTCGTGTGGCGTGACGAGTTGCCCAGGGCAACAGCCAACGTGCAGCGGCCGATCAAAGTGGATGAGGTCGAGCATGTTGCCCTGCTCATAGAACGGTGCCATCTGCGCAAAGATCGAGAAGTTTCCCGAGATGCCGGCACCGGTGGTGTAGTTGGACGGAAGTTTGCGATGCGAGCTCTCGTAGTTGTGCATCGCCAAGGTGATCTGTTTGAGATTGTTGCCACATTGCATCCGGCGGGCGGCCTCTCGCGCGGACTGAACCGCGGGCAAAAGCAAGCCGACGAGCACGCCGATGATCGCGATCACAACGAGCAATTCAACGAGCGTGAACGCACGTCGTGGAAAGAGAGATTGGGGTTTCATATCGGTATTGAAGTTGAGTTGTCTGGTTTGAAGTTGATGGAAGGACAGGGCGAGATCAGCGTGCGATGTTGCATTCTGAATGCGCGCAGAATCATCGGTCGAACTGCGTGTCGTGTTCGAAACAAGTGTCGGGGCTGAGCCGGCGTGATGTGGTGCTGGGGTGTGATCAAGGACGCCGCCGCGCCGATGACGGTGACTACGCTGGTGTGAGGAGCAAGACTCCGGAGCACCTGCGCGGCAGCGGTGTTGTTTGATCGACAACCATGGCAGAACGGTTGCGCAGACGATCCGTGTGATGCCGACAAGCGGCAAACGCATCACCGTCCGCTGCACACAGGGTGCGGGCAGAGATGACACACCGATCGATCCGCGCAGGGGTCGCGATGGCTGCACCGAATCACGTAAAGAGATGACACGCCGGTACCGATACGCAGGAGCGATCGGTTAGCACGTCATGGAGATCACGTCCGTGCTAGGGAACCGGAGGGTCGGGACAGAGTGTCCGAGAAGCAACGCAATCGTTCTCGATCGCGAGAAGAAACAGCAGCCATGGCGTAGTCGATGCCACCGTGACCGGCGGCGATTCGACGACCGCCTCAGAGAAGATCGACCAGATCATGTCGATGCCGCGGCATCGCGCGGCGTCTTCGAGCAGGACCAACCGGATGCTGTTTTCAGCGTCTTCGTAGGCTACCGCATCGTCATCGTTGGCAGTGTTGTTCGATGGGACGGCGGCAGTATTGGCGTTGGCCGCTTTTGCGTTGGGGGGTGAGGCGTCGCTTTCGCAGGTCGAGCTTTCGCAGGTCGAGCTTTCGCAGGTCGAGACTGTTTTCGAGTTGTTTTGTGTTGAAGAGCGTGTTGAGGAGCGTGTTGAGGAGCGTGTTGAGGAGCACAGTGACGCTTCCTCGGTTTCGTGAACCGGATCGCTCGCGGGGGCTTTGCGAGTGGCGGCATTGCTGCTGCAGCAACAGCAGTTCGCGGCCTTTTGAGAAGGTTCGGATCGCGCCACCGTGTTCGCTTGCGGGGCCGTCTGGTTCGCTCGTGCGATGAGGAATGCGGGCGGCTGGACGCCATTTTCCGCAGCCCAGGTGAGTTTTTCCGCATCGGTATGGCAGCAACACTTGTCCCAACAGAAGTCAGCGGTGGCACAACCGCAGGGGCAATTCTCGCACGGGAAGCGTTCCGTCGTCGACGGCCGGGGTGCGGTCAGTGGCAGGCCGACGACACCGATGATCATCACTGCGAGCAGCGCAGCGCATATCGGTCGCTGAAGCGATCCCGAGCCGGTGCGGTAGAGTCGTAGGAGTGGTATCAAAACAAGCGGTAAAAACAGACGGGCCGATGCGGCGGCTCGCTCCTCACGTGCGACAGTTTATCCAAGATGTCCGCTTTCTGGAATCCACAAAAACCCAGTCATCGAAAGTGAAGGGGCAAAAGGACTCGACGAAGAGGCGGATCTCTGAATGCGTGCGTCGATATGCCCATGCACAAATCGCGTGTTTTAAGGCAACTGTCGGTTGCTTGTGGTTTGCAGGATTGTCATGATCTTTTGCAGACGAAAACTATCGAATCCATGAAGGAGTACCGTTCATGTCACGTGGCGTCGAAGTAACCGAGTTAGTCTTACGCGACGGTCATCAAAGCATCTTAGCGACGCGGATGGCGATGGAGGACATGGTCCCCATCTGTGAAGACATTGATCAAGCCGGCTACTGGAGCGTGGAGTGCTGGGGCGGGGCAACATACGACTCTTGCATTCGCTTTCTCAATGAAGACCCGTGGGAGAGATTGCGAACGTTCCGCAAACTTCTTCCCAACTCGCGGTTGCAGATGTTGCTGCGGGCACAAAACCTTCTCGGCTATCGTCACTACCAAGACGAAGTCGTTGATCGGTTTGTCGACAAGTCGGCCGAGAACGGCATGGACGTTTTTCGAGTCTTCGATGCGTTGAACGATATTCGAAACCTCGAACGTGCGATGACCGCGGTGCGGAAAACCGGCAAACACGCCGAAGGCACGATCTGCTACACGACGAGCCCGCTGCACACGATCGACAAATTCGTCGAGATGGGCAAACGACTGCAGGACATGGGGTGCGACTCGATCTGCATCAAGGACATGGCCGCGTTGTTGAAACCGCAGCCCGCTTATGACATCGTCAAAGGGATCAAAGAAGCCTGCGGCGATGACATGCTCATTCACGTTCACGCTCACTCAACGACCGGCGTGACGTTGGTTAGTTTGATGAAAGCGATCGAGGCCGGAGCTGACATCGTCGATACCAGCATTTCCTCTCTGAGTCTCGGGCCTGGACACAACCCGACCGAGGCTTTGGTCGAGATGCTCGAAGGCACCGAATATCACACGCGATTGGATAAGTCGCGTTTGAAGAAAGTCAAAGAACACTTTGCAAAAATCCGCCCTCGCTATGCGGAGTTTGAGTCGAAGTTCATCGGCGTCGAAACTGATATCTTCGACAGTCAAATTCCCGGCGGGATGATTTCCAACATGGAAAGCCAACTCGGCCAGCAGGGCGCCGCCGATCGGATCAACGAAGTGCTCGAAGAAGTACCGAGGGTTCGTAAAGTCGCCGGCTACCCGCCACTGGTCACACCGTCGAGCCAAATCGTCGGCACGCAGGCTGTGTTCAATGTCTTGATGGGACAGTTCAAAGTTCTCACCGGTGAGTTCGCTGATTTGATGCTGGGCTACTACGGCGAAACGATCGCCGATCGTGATCCCGAAATCATTGAAGCCTCGTCCAAACACGCAAAGAAAGAACCGATTACTTGTCGTCCCGCCGATATGCTCAAACCCGAATGGGGCGAACTGAAAGGGCAGGCTGGAAAACTCGAAGGTTTCAACGGCAGCGATGAGGACGTCCTAACGTACGCCATGTTCCCGCAGGTGGCACCGGGATTCTTCAAGACTCGCGACGAGGGACCGAAGAACCTCAGCCAAACACCGGAACAGGTCGCCGAGGCGGATGCCAAAGCGGCGGCAAAACGCAACGGCATCACCGGGCCGGTGAAGTACGACGTCAAACTCAATAACCGCGTTCACAAGGTTTCGATCGAGCCGACCGAGGTTTGATGTGACGTTTGAACGCGATGGCGTTATTCGACCTAGACGAGGTCTGATTGCGATCGGCACTCATTCCTAGACGGCACAGGCCTAAACAGCGCAGGCCAAAACGGCACAGGTAGACACGACACTGCTCCCCGGCGGTTCCGGGGGACGTTTCACTTTTCAATGCAAAGTTCGAGCTAGTCAGTCTTATGGCAACTTCAAGCAACGACAATAAAACGACGGCACCCGGCGGAAAAACAATGGATGATCTCATCGCGGAGTTGCACGAACGCCGCGCCGAGACCGAGAGCGGTGGTGGCGAGTCTCGGCATGAGAAGCAACATTCTCAGGGCAAGATGACCGCCCGCGAACGGATCGGTGGGCTCGTCGACAATGAAAGTTTCGAAGAGTTCGGACTGTTCGCTCGGCACCGCCAAACGAAATTCGGCATGCTCACCAAGTCCGCACCTGCCGATGGTGTGGTGACCGGTGCGGCATCGATCGATGGGCGGTTGATTCACCTGGCGAGTCAAGATTTTTCGGTTCTCGGTGGCTCCGCCGGTGAGGTGCACTCACTGAAGGTAGCCGACGCGATGCATCGCTCGCTGAAAACCGGCAGCCCGTTTGTGTTCATCAACGATTCCGGTGGTGCTCGCGTTCAGGAGGGCATCGACTCGCTCTCAGGTTACGGGCAGGTCTTTCACAGCAACGTGCTTTTGTCCGGGGCCGTGCCGCAAATTTCTTTGATCTGTGGTCCTTGTGCCGGTGGTGCCGCGTACTCACCAGCGCTGACGGACTTTATTATCCAGACTCGCAAGGCTCAAATGTTTATCACCGGACCTCAGGTGATCAAACAGGTTACCGGCGAAGACATCACGGCCGAAGCACTCGGTGGCGCCGACTCGCATATGGCACATTCGGGCGTCGTGCACTTTGTCGCCGAGGATGATGACGACGCGTTGCACATCTGCCGCCGTTTGTTGAGCTTCCTGCCGTCAAACAATTTGGAAGAGGCGCCGTACGTTCCTGGTGACGAAGGTGTCGACCCGAATCCAGAACTTAACAAGATCGTTCCCGTTGATCCGAAAGTCGGATATGACGTCCGGCAGGTCATCGCAGGAGTTGTCGATCGCGGTGATTTCCTCGAAGTTCAGGCGGGCCACGCACCGAACATGGTGATCGGTTTTGCTCGGATTCTTGGGAACACGATTGGCATCATCGCTAACCAACCGGCGGTCCTCGCGGGGGCGATCAATAATCAGGCTGCCAACAAAGCCGCTCGGTTCATTCGATTCTGTAACGCCTTCAACCTGCCGATGGTGACGATGGTCGACGTGCCCGGTTATTTGCCGGGCGTGGAACAGGAACACAACGGCATCATTCGCAACGGGGCCAAGTTACTGTTCGCGTACTCGGCCGCCACGGTGCCGATGATCCAGTTAATCCTTCGCAAATCATACGGTGGTGCTCATGTGGCGATGTGCTCACGAGACATCGCCGCCGACTGCGTGTTCGCATGGCCAACCGCAGAGATCGCGGTGATGGGAGCCGAAGGTGCGGTTGAAATTGTGTTTCGCAAAGAGATGGCGGAAGCCGAAGACAAAGCCACCCGACGCGCCGAGTTAATCCAAGAGTATCGAGACGCGTTCGCATCGCCGTACGTCGCCGCGGGACGTCGACTCGTTGATGATATCATCGAACCGGCCGATACCCGCAAACACATTGCTCGGGCTCTCGAGTACTTGAAGAACAAACGTGACCAACGCCCACCGAAGAAACACGGCCTCATTCCGCTGTAGGGAACCATGGACGAAATAAAACAAGACGAAATGCTGCAACTGCTACGTTCGTTGAATGACGAGGTGCGAGAGCTGCGCAGTCGCATTGACGCGTTGGAGGCGAACCAGCCCAAACGTGTCATCACTGAAGAACTCGTTTGCATCTTGTCGAGCACCATCGCGGCTTACCTCGGGGTGAAGCCACGGATTCGTCAGATCCGTTTGATCAGTTCGGAATCTTGGGCACACCAAGGCCGCGCCACCATCCAAGCCTCTCACGCCCTGAAACGTTAAGGCAACTTTCGATGAAATTCACTATCAAGGTCGACGGTGAGACGTATGAGGTCGAAGTCGACGTCGCCGCGCCGGAACAACCACAACCTGGCTTCGTTCCACCCAACGCCAGTTACCAGGCTCCCGCACCGGTTGCGGCAGCACCCGCTTCGGCGTCAGGTGCCGATGAGAAGGTCGATGACGAGTCAAAGGCTTGCCGCAGCCCGATATCGGGTGTTGTGATTCGAGTCGATGCCGAACCGGGCCAAACGATCGATGCGGACGAAACCCTGATGGTGCTCGAAGCGATGAAGATGGAAACCGTTATCACGGCCCCGATCGCAGGCACGATCAAAAAGATCAACCACGCCGCCGGCGATCCCGTCAAAGTCGGCCAGGTGTTGATCGAGTTCGAATAGCCGACCGGCGTTCCCCACTCATTGATTTTCTAGCCCGCCTCGCTACGGACTGTTGATTTGATCAAGAGTCAACCTGTTTTCGTTTAACCGGTAGCCGTAGGCGACGCGCATTGGCAAGTAGGTCGCCTTTGGCTGCCCGTTAAACGAATAAGTCAACAGCCCGGCTAGCAAGGGATCGCACGCAACCAATCGCTCGCCCATCGGCCTCGAGTGTTTTCAAACCAATGTAGCCGATGTCGCCAGACTTCGGTTTCCTGAATTCTGGCTAGCCAGCGAAGGGAAACCGGACTCGTCACCGTCCCGCTCGTCCGAGAAACTCCATCGCGGACTCGTGTTCTTTCTGCGTGATGAAACCGTCCCGGTTGCGGTCGATGCGTTGGAAGAGGTTGGGGCCGCCGCGGAATTCTTCTTTGGCGATTTTGCCGTCGTCATTGGCGTCCAACCGGTCAATCACCGCATCCCAACTCAGGGGAGCGTTTGGTGTTGATCGATTGTTGGTCCGTCGGGCTTGCCGACTCGCCGAAGCGTTGCTTGCGGTCCGTTTCGCGGTTCCGGGTTGTACCACTGGATTTTCCGCGGCGGTGCCTTTTAGTTGCTGGTCGAAAAAGTTCTCGACCATCTTGGCAATGTCCGGTTCTGAAAATGCGGGGCCGCCATGACCTGCGCCATGGATGGTGTGGAAACGCACGCTCACGCCGGCTTTTTGAAGTGCTTCGAATAACAATTCGCTCTGGTTGATCGGAACCGTTTTGTCTTGGTCGCCATGCACGATCAAGAATGGCGGATCGTCGTTGGTGACGTAGGTGATCGGATTCACCTTTTTGACCGCTTCGGGTGATTCCAAAACAGGGGCGCCAATCAGTTTTGACTCGGGCGACCTTTTCGCCGCGTGGCTTTCGTACTCGGGTGCGGTAACGAAAGCATGGAAGTCTGTGGGCCCGTAGAAATCGCATACCGCCCGAACGTGGCTAGGAAACGGTGAGGACGGGCCTGATCCGAATTCGCTGACTTCGCCGGTTGTGCCCACCATCGCCGCCAAATGTCCTCCCGCGGAACTGCCCCAAACCCCGAAACGTTCCACGTCGAGGTTGAACTTTTCGGCGTTCTGTCGGAGCCAACTGATCGCGGCTTTGCAATCTTTGATTTGGGCGGGGAATGTCGCGTGACCGCTGAGCCGATATCCGATACTGGCGACCGCGTAACCGCGCTCAGCGAAACCATTACGGGCCGGCGGGCAAGACGCTTTGTTGCCTGCCTGCCAACCGCCACCATGGATCCAAATGATCAGTGGCAACGGTTCGGAAGATTCGGGAACGTACAGGTCGAGTCGTTGCCGATCATGCCCGTTCTCGATGTAGGCAAGGTTGCGAGAAAACGAAACACCGTCGAGACCCCGTGGTGTGCGCGGGCGATCCGGTGAGGTCTCGGCGCGGTTTTGCGCGTGCGTTGTATTTCCAAAAACAGCGGCGCCGATCAGCAGCACGGTGGTGAGAGTCAGGTGGGCAGCGCGGGGAGTCATGTTTGCTTCTTCGGTTTGGGATGTTTTGCCGGTCCGAGATGTAACCCAGGACGCGACGTTGTGTTTCGAAAACAGCTTCAATCTGCCGGATCATCATGCTGCTGATTCGTCGTCGTCTCTCGGGGGGGCGGTCCCTCGAGCGGAAGTCTCATGCGAAAATTAGTCAGCGAAACACCGGCTCTCTCGACCGTTTGCTGTTTTACCACGTTGAAACCCATCGCCTCGAAAAACGGTTTGGCGGTGATGCTGGCATCGGTGGTGACGCTTTCGCAGCGGAGTTCGCGGGCGTGTTCGATTAATCGCTTGGTCAGTTCCCTTGCGATGCCGTGGCGTTGATGATCGGCGGAGACAACGAGGCGGTCGAGATGTCCGGTCTTGGACATGTCCGCGAACCCGATAATCGACTGCGAGAGTACGGATACATAGGCGATGTGATCACTAAATCGTGCCTCCCACGCGGCTGCGTCGATGCTCTGCGGGGCCCACGCGTCGAGTTGGGCCTGCGAATAGTCGCGTCGATTGATCCGATGAACAGTATCGCGAAAAAGGGACAAACACGCCTCAGCATCCGAGGCTCGCAGCGGGCGAATCACCGGATCGGTGATCGGATGTGCATTTCGTTTCGGAGTCATCGGCATTGGCTTTGGTGTCTTTGCTCAAGCGGAGTGGAACAGTTTGCCGAAAAGACATATTGGTTGTTCGGATTATAACGACGCGAGCAGAAGACGACGGGGGCGGTCAAACGATGCAGATTGGTGAAGTCAACTCGGCGAGAAGTCCGTTTCAACAGAAACGCTACGAAGAACAGAAAGAGCTGCAGAGCGTCTTCAGTGAAGTGCTCGAGTCGGTGGGCATCGCGGGATATGAAACGGCTGATCCGATCACGTCCGATGCCCCGTTAGATGAGCAAATTCGTGACGCGTGGGATGGTTGGTATCAACTCGAACGAGTCGGACGTTACCGCAACGCGGAAGACCCGGCCGAATTGGGTGGGAAGTTTGCGGTGGTGATCGACCGAGCGTACCGCGAAGGTGGCTATGCGGACCCGAAGTCCTTTCTCAACACTCTATCAACCGATGAACTGAAAACGGTGCAGAATGTTCACTGGCTCGCCGATTCAATCGACGTCAATTCGTTGACCGAGGAGGGGGCATTGAATCTGCTGATTCCACCGGCCGCACAGGTCGACTTGAATCGTGATGGTTTGACTCAATCCGGGCTTGCTTACGGTATCCGTTTTCCCGATAGCACAACGCCTAAACCGGTCGCTGATGCCTTTGACGCTGCCACGGCGGGATTGTCGGAGATGGACCGGTCGCTGCATGTTCTTCACATGAAGATGCCTGTGCTTTTGGCGAACATCCATCTCAATTCCGACGGCACGTTTTCGCATCAGGTCGAACCGGGGGATCCTGATTTCCGCAACCCGATGCTCGAGGAAGGCTACTCGTACCAACAGGCCGCTCAGGAATGGATTGACTACCTCGACTATTTCAAAAGCACCATGAGCGAGCACCGCTACGAGAGCGAACGCGCATTCTGGACCGACTTCCAATCGCGATTGCCTCAGGATGCCTAACGCTGCGGGCGAGACAATCGGGACGTTTTATGGGTGGCATTCGGTTTTCGCTTGCCGTGTCGGGACAATGACGCGGAGTTCCCAACGCACGCAAATGAGCCCAGACGATGTCGATTGATCTCACCACGCCGGCACTCTTGTTCTCGACGATCTCGTTGTTGTTGCTGGCCTATACGAACCGTTTTTTGGCATTGGCGACTGTGATCCGTGCGCTGCACCGCGAGTACCAGGAAACATCCGATCCGGTGGCGGCGGCTCAGATCGTGAATCTGCGAAAACGAGTTCACTTGATTCGAGACATGCAGACGCTCGGTGTTGCCAGCCTGTTGTCGTGCACCATCTGCATGGGACTGCTCTTTGCCGGGCAAGTCTGGATCGGGAAAGCCGTTTTTGGATTGAGTTTGATACTGATGGTAGGGTCGCTGGCGATTTCGTTGTGGGAGATTCGGATGTCGATCGGTGCGTTGAATTTGCAGCTAGGCGACATGGAAAAGTGATCGCCCGAAAGAAACGTGAGAGCACTTTCGCAAATCATGTTGGGCAGGTTCCCATCGAACGAATTCGAATCGGCCGGCAAGAACCGGCCCTACGTTCCACATCATCGTTCAGAATGCTCTCGAGATTCTCTTGACAAAGCGAGCGAGCACTCGAATACTTCCACGCGATTCTCTCTATTTAGTGCCGGACAGAAAACCGATTCGCCGCAGCTCATTGCTCTTGCCGGTTTTGCGTCCGCTTCTTAGGAAACCACTCACGATGCACCCACGCCGACAACCCGTTGGCCTCGTTCTCAAAGGGCTTTTGCTCTGGGCGAGCATCGTTGGTATGGGGATCGGCGTCGTTCAGTCTTCAGCGGATGCCCGTTTGAAGGACTCGCACGATTGCCTAGTTGCCGACACGGTTCAGCCGAGCACACTGTATACGGAATCGGAGTACCGTTGGCGGGCGAGTTCGGCTGACACCTTCTTGCCGGGACTGACTGGTGTCTTCGCAGAATTTTGCTGCCTTCATGAAACGTCGGTGTCGCGTCGCTCGTTGTCGATGGCGAGCATCGATGGTTCTCATGGGACGTCTCTCGTAATGCTCGGGGTTCGTTTGCAGATTTAAGCCTAGTTCGTTTCCAAACGACTTTTTGAGCTTATTTGCAACAACCCTACGGCCGGTATGCGCTTTACCGAGCCGGTGTTAAACGAGATCTGTATGTCCAAAACAAGAAATGAAAAACCTGCCAATCACGAAAACGGTCCTGTCACCAATCAGGCGGAAAAGATGGGTGTCCCTAATAAGGTGCTCTCGCTGATTCAACGTGAGGACTATGTCGCCGCGCATGAAGCTTTACGAACACTGCCTCGATCACTTGTCGTGTCCCAGGCCATGGGTGTGTGTGTGATCCGGATCGGGAATGCCGCCGAAGCGGTGGATTTGTTTCGAACGATGTCGGTGGTTCCTGGAACAACTGTGTTGAAACCGGAAGCCGACGATAGTCTAAAGGTGAACTATGCGACGGCGTTGATGATGAACGGCTCGCCGAGCGGAGCGTTGGATTTGCTTGACGAGTTGGAGGATCCCTGTCATCCGATGGCATTGGAAATCCGTGCGGCGATCCGAAAGTGGGCAAATGGTTTGGCGTTTTGGCGTCGATGGGATTGGAAGTTGAATCGGATCGATCCACCGCGTTGCTCCGTCCCGTTCGATTTCACGCCAGGTGTGTTTCCGTTTGAGGTGCCTCGTATGGCAGACAAGCCGGTGACCACACCCGTGACGTCAGACACGATCGAGACGGCTGATTCGACCGTCGCGTGCTGAGTTAAACTCTCGCAAGAGGCTGCTCTTGTGTGTGAATCCACGTAGCTCGGTCTTTCGAGACCGAGAACAAACCTATTCGGCCGGTGTAGAAGCACGATCGCCTGTCGATGGTTGTCGATATTGAGTGTCATCAATATTGAGTGCTGACTCTTTCCTGCGTTGACTCTCTCTTGCATTGATTGAATAGGTTTTTGATGAACGAGCAGTTCTATTCTTGGGGGCTGATCCTTCTCGGGCTGATCGCGCTGACCATTGGTGGCGAGATCTTGGTCCGAGGTGCGTCGACCATTGCCGCTCTCGCGAAGATCCCGCCACTGGTGATCGGTTTGACGGTGGTCGCGTTTGGTACCAGTGCGCCTGAGCTAGGTGTCAGTCTGCAGGCGGCAACGTCGGGGGCGGCTGACGTGGCGGTCGGCAACGTTGTGGGCAGCAATATCTTCAACGTGTTGTTTATTCTCGGCGTCTCCGGGCTAATCACGCCGTTGGTGGTATCGAGTCGTTTGATACGATTGGATGTCCCTTTGATGATAGGAGCGTCTTTGTTGGTTTGGATGTTCGCCAGTGACGGACGAATCGGCCGATGGGACGGAGTGGTTTTGTTCGTCTGCCTGCTTGGCTACATCGCGTTTTGCATTGGCATGGCGAAGCGGGAGGCGTCTTCGGTCAAGGCCGAATTTGCCGGTGAGTATGGGGGCGGCGAACAGACTCGGGCCAACTACGCATTGCCGGTCGTGATGGTGGCGATCGGATTGGTTTTGTTGGGACTGGGGGCGAAGTGGTTGGTCGGCGGTGCTGTCGCGATCGCAACTTGGTTCGGCGTGAGCGAATTGGTTATCGGGTTGACGATCGTCGCCGCCGGAACCTCTTTGCCGGAAGTGGTGACTTCGGTGGTCGCGAGTGTGCGCGGCGAACGTGAGATTGCAGTTGGCAATGTCGTTGGGAGCAACCTGTTTAACCTCGCATGCGTGCTCGGTGTGTCCGCGATGGTTGCCCCTGAAGGAGTGCCTGTTAGCGACACCGCGATTCGCTTCGACATGCCGGTAATGGTGGTGGTCGCCGCAGCATGTCTGCCCGTGTTTTTCACCGGGAGTCGCATTTCGAGGGGGGAGGGGGCCGTGTTTTTGTTGGGATTCGTTGCCTACACCACCTATGTGATTATGGCGTCGTGAATGCGGAAGTGCCGGTTTGTTGTCTTCGCTGGCATGAATCGTGCTACACCGTGCATCGCCGTGCTACGCATTGCTACACCGTGCATCGCCGCGTTGTAGGAGGCGGTATGAGACTGGTGCGTTTGGGAAACGATTCGGCTGATGTCGCCGAACTTTGGTGGCCTGGTTGCTGGCGAAGTCAGCTACACAGATCGGAAACGTCCAATTTCAAGATGCCCTAGACGCTTTTTAACAATGTCATTTCGAGCAGCGTGCCTTTCGAGCAATGTGCCGCTTCCAACACAAAACATAGAGAATTTAATGTCAAACATTCACGCCTACGCCGCCCAAGAAAAAGGCGGTCCGTTTGAAACCTACGAGTATGACCCAGGTGAGTTGCAATCACTCGATGTCGAGATCGAAGTCGAATCGTGTGGGATCTGTCACAGCGATCTTTCCATGCTGGACAACGAGTGGCAGTTGACTCAGTATCCGTTTGTCGGTGGGCATGAAGTCATTGGACGAATCGCCGCCATGGGAGAACATGTGCCGCATCTCGAGGTAGGCGACCGCGTTGGTTTAGGGTGGACCAGTCGCAGTTGCATGCACTGCGACCAATGCATGTCGGGTGACCACAATTTGTGTCCGACCGCGGAAGGGACCATCACGCATCAACATGGTGGTTTTGCTGACCGGGTTCGCTGCCATTGGGGATGGGCGACCAAAGTTCCTGATGGCGTCGACGCGGTCTCGGCAGGCCCGTTGTTGTGTGGCGGATTGACGGTGTTCAATCCATTGCTGCAGTACAACCTCTCGCCCACGTCAAAAGTCGGGATCGTGGGAATCGGTGGACTCGGACACATGGCGATCCAGTTCTGCGACGCGTGGGGATGCGAGGTAACAGCGATTTCGCGGAGTCGTTCAAAAGAGGACGAAGCCCGGCAACTCGGGGCCGATCATTTCCTGGCTACCGGCGAGGATGGGGCACTCGAATCAGTCAAAGGTCACTTTGATCTGATCCTCAATACTACGGATGCCGAATTGCCGTGGGACGCGTATATCGCGGCGCTGGCCCCGCACGGCAAACTTCATACGGTTGGTGCGGCGCCCAAGATCGAAGCGACCGTTTTCCCGATGATCATGGGGCAAAAGTCGTTGTCTTCATCGCCCACAGGCAGCATCGCGGCGACTCGGACGATGTTTGATTTCGTGGCGCGTCACGATATCCGCCCGATGACAGAGGTTTATCCAATGTCCGAAATCAACGAAGCGTTCGATAAGCTTCGCAACGGTTCTCCCCGGTATCGTCTCGTGCTGACCCGGGACAACTAGATTCGATCCGAGAGACCTCGGTCAATGGGTGAACCGGGCCGACGTTGGCCGCGGTTGGTTCGCGTGAATTGCGGTGAACGCCGACCGGCTGAAGAGGGTGCGAAATGGTGCCTGTCCCTCTTTGCAGTCTCCCTCAATCAAAGACGATGCCCCGAAAAGGGGCAGGAGTAATTGTGTGGGGTCGAGATTTACGGGGCTGAACGCGACCTGATGTCCGGCGTGACTCGGGAGTCGCTTGCATCTCTTTCCCGGTGTCAAGATTCACCGGATGAATGGCAGGAGGTGGCGCGGTCGCTTCGTGCGAATTGATTCTGACGCGAATCGTTTGCGACTTTATCGCTGCTCAAATAGAACGACCGGGCAGCGGTTTCCGCGCGGAGTTCGGCATCTCAATGCATGTGCTGTGCCAAAATAACCGCATTTTCATATGCAACTATCAACCTTCGTTCGTGTGGTTCAGCCCTATAGATTCCCTGTGCTGAAAAATGGACAAAAAAACACGGAAATTGTCCAAAAAGTGTCGCGTTTAAAACGGAACTCCGATAAGGTTCGGTAGGGTGTTAGTTGTTAACACGCCGTTGCAGCCTCTTTGTGCTGCTTTATCTCTCCTTGTCGCCCGTTTTCGGAAGGTGTACCTATGAATCACTCTCAGCCAAAACGGCGAGCCTTCACGCTAGTGGAACTGCTCGTTGTCATCGCAATTATTGGAGTACTCGTCGGGTTGTTGCTCCCGGCTGTTCAAGCCGCTCGTGAGGCAGCTCGTCGAATGAGTTGCAGCAACAACTTCAAACAGATCGGTTTGGCGATCCACAACTATCACTCGGCATACAAGCAATTGCCTGTGCATGGTGGTGGTACCATCGACAACACGACCGCGAACCAGTGGCGTCCGTCGGAGGTGTCGAACATGAGCAAGCTGAGCTTCTTAGTAGGTCTGACCCCTTTCATTGAGCAGCAGGCGATCTGGGAGCAGATCTCCAATCCGATGAATGTGGATACCCTCGGCAACTCGCCACCGGCTCCGAACCCGAGCGGTTCGGTCCAAGCGCGTCGTGCCGCCGGTGCTCCATTCCCGGCGATGGGGCCGACTCCCGAAGACATCGCTTACTTCCCGTGGGCGACTGAAATTCCGACGCTTCGCTGCCCGAGCGACCCGGGCAAAGGTTTGCCGTCGCTCGGACGAACCAACTATGCAGCTTGCTTGGGTGACTGCTGTGACCGTGCTGAGGGAGACCTCCAACGTGTCAGTGGCGTTTGGCAACACAAAGACAATCTCGTCGAAGAGTGCCGTGCATCGCAGCGCGGTGTCTTCCGTGGTGTCAACAAGACTCGGTTCCGTGACATCCTCGATGGTCTCGCAAACACGATCGCGGCAGGCGAGATTGCGACTGACCTCGGTGACCGTGACAACCGCACGATGGCTTTGAGCCACCAGTCTGAAGGATCCGGTTGGAGCTCGATCCGTGACATCCCGCCAGTGAAGAACCGCTGCGAGCCTGAGATTGATCCGCTGCGTCCTCAGTTCTGGAACAGCTCCTACGCTACCGCCGGTGCAACCGACGGTCGTGGTTACCGTTGGGCACACTACAACCAGTGCTTCTCGGGCTTCTTCACCGCTAACCCACCAAACAGCGCGGTCTGCACGGGCTTCAACGCCGGTGGCGACGGTTGGTGGAGTGCGTCGAGCCGTCACCAAGGTGGCGTGCACGTCCTCATGGCCGACGGTGCGGTGAAGTTCATCACCGATTCGATCGAAAGCGGTGCTGCGAACACGGCAACGACTCGGCCGGAGTGGTTGATCAACAAATGGCTCAATCCTGGCGGAAAGAGCAAGATGGGACTCTGGGGTGCGTTGGGAACTCGCGCCGCCAAGGAAGTCATCGACCAAGAAATCTAGTCGATGTGTGGAGAACGTTGCCGCCGTTGGCGTAATCTCGGCGGTGCGTTCTCATGAAAGAATTGGATTTGAACGCGGAAGCGTGCTGTATCGCTTCCGCGTTTCAAACCCGATGTGTTGACGCCCTCGGCGAAATTTCAGGTGACATGAGTCGTTGTCTGGGATCTATTGTGTGGGCGTCGTTGTGGGGGCAAGGCTGTTAATCGCGGATCAGGGGCACTCAAAATGGGGCGTATTGGTTCGGAAGGCGGTAATCGCTTGCCCATTAGTTCATTCGATTTCATTCAAGTTACGGACCATTTAAAGTGAGAATGTTATTCCTTCTGTTTGGGTTGGCACTTATCGTGGGTTGCGGAGATTCGGAACCTACCAATGTTGCTGAAGGGGCGTCTCTTTCGGAGATCGAACAGTATCGACAGATGGTGGAAGAATCTGAAAAAGCAGCCGCGGCCGGGTACGAAGAAGCGGAAGCAAACTACTCCGCCAACCCGAAGGGCTAGAGCGTTGCTGAAAAAGACGTAGCCGATGTCGCCAGACTTTGGTGCCCTGGATTCAATGCCCTGGATTCGGTGAATTCAGCTACACGGATCGGATACGTCCCATTTCAAAATGCCCTTATCTGTCTGCAACTTGGCAGGTTGTCGTTGAGACTCAGGCGTCTTTACCCTTTGGGTGAGGTTCAACGACAACCGTTGGACGCTGGCTCGCTCGTTCTAGCGAGCTCGTTCTCTTAAGAACGGCGGTGAACGCTGGTGTTGTTTGCCCACGCGCTTTTCACGCCGGAGACGGTTCGAGCGATTCGCCCGTGGACGCAGCGGTCTCTCCAGTGCCGCTACTGAACTGCTCGTGCGTACTGTACCGGCAGGATGTCGTTTGCCGTGTCGTCGCCGAGTTCTTTCGCCGCGTGATAAGGCCAGTAAGGGTCACGCAACAATTCGCGACCTAGCATGACCATGTCGACTTGGTTGTTGGTGATCGCTTTTTCGGCTTGCTTGGCATCGGTGATCAGCCAGCTCGTGGTCGTCATGATGTCGACTTCTCGACGGATGCGATCTGCGTGCGGGAGCATCATGCCTGGAGACCAGGGAACGTTGTCGACACCGGGCGTCACAAAACCGTGACTGACGTCGAGCATGTCTAGTCCGGCGTCTTTGAGTTTCCGAGTGAGTTCGATGGACTCTTCGATGGTGACTCCGCCTTCGGTCCAGTCGGTCACCGACAGCCGGGCTGCGAGGGGAAGGTTGGCAGGCCATACCTCACGAACGGCGGACAGTGTTTCGATGAGAAAGCGGCATCGGTTTTCAAAGCTGCCGCCGTAGGCGTCGTCCCGCTTGTTGGAGAGGGGGGAATAGAATTCGTGAGCGAGGTATCCATGGGCAAAATGGATTTCGAGGAAGCGGAAGCCTGCCGCGAGCGCACGTTTGGCCGAATCGACAAAGTTGGTTTGGACGCGTTGAATGTCATCAATCGTCATCTCGCGAGGCGTTTTGGGAAGGTTGTCACCGAAGGCGATCGCAGATGGTGCGATCGTCTCCCAACCGCCTTCTTCGTTTGGGATTGAATCGTCGCCATCCCATGGACGTCGTGCACTCGCCTTGCGGCCGGCATGTGCTAGCTGGATGCCCGGCACGGCGCCGTGTTCTTCCATGAAGCGATTGATCTTCGCGAACGGTTCGATGTGATCGTCGGTATAGATTCCGCTATCCGCCGGACTGATTCGACCTTCAGGCGAGACCGCGGTAGCTTCCACGACAACCAAGCCGGCACCGCCGACCGCGCGAGAGCCGAGGTGCACGAAATGCCAATCGTTGGGTAACCCGTCGTCGGACGAATATTGGCACATGGGCGACACCGCCACTCGGTTTCGCAGGGTGACATCTTTGATCGAAAGAGGTTCAAACAGTTTGCTCATCGTCGGGGCTATTCTTTTACTGGGTAGTTAGTTAGATCATTTTGAAACGGGAGATGTCCGATCCCTGTGGGCGGTTGTCGCCAGAGTCCAGGCCGCCGAAGTCAGGCGACATCGGCCACGTGATTGTCAATAACGTTTTCGATGCGTTAGCCGCCACAATACGGGCCTGTTTTCCGGAGCGGTGTCCGTGCATCAATGGAAACGATGGCCTGCCGCAATGGCAGCGTTTCAGTGCACTGTGGGCCTGCGCATCAGGGGCCTGCGCATCGAGGGGCCTGCGCATTGAGGTTGGGGGACACGCTCCATGATCCGATCGCGTCAAGATCGAATTTGAGACGAACGCTCTATCCGTCAGTGCCGGCTCGCAGATGAGGGCTCGGATTGGCGCTAAGAAATGGACACGGCGGAGGCGTGGTTCGCGTTGGGGTGGGTGTCGGCGAAGTTGGCCCAGACGTTCTTCTGCTTCAGGACGGCAGATCCGGTGAGCGTCGAGAACGCAACGTCCGCCGCGTCACGCCCCACACCGATCCGAACCAATCCGGTCGTCGAGGCCAATCGCGTCGGATCGAAGAGATACCACTGACCATCTAAGAACGCTTCGACGAATCCGTGGTAGTCCGGCGGTTGAAGATTGACAGCGTACCCCGAGACATATCGCGCAGGGATTCCAACGCCTCGACAGAGTGTGATTGCGAGGTGAGCGTAGTCACGGCAAACGCCGGTGCGTTGCAGGAGAACATCCGCGGCGGTTGTCGTCGCGTTCGTGCTTCCCGGGGTGTAGTCGAGTTGTTTGTAGACCCAATCGCAGATCGCTTGCACACGGCTGAAGCCTCTGGGGAGGTTGCCGAACTCCTCAAATGCGAAACGGCCCAACAAGTCACTTTCGCAGTAACGACTCGGGTTCATGTAGGTCAACACCTCCGGAGGCATGTCCGCGGGACGTGACTCGCCGACTGTGTTGGGCGAATCGATGTCGGGCGTTAGCTCCACCTGGGCTTGGTATTGAATTGACAATTGGCAGGGTTCGACAACGACTCGGTGGAGCCGGTTTCCTTCCGCACCAACTTGGCACGCTTCGACATCGAGCAGCGGATCGAATGTCAACTGTTCGTTATGGACGCGTTGATGTGGTGTCCATCCGGCAGCGATCTTGAATAGGAAAATGGTCGTTGTCCGCACGTCGTACTCGAGCGTGCTGCCGATACTGATTTCAGTCATGATGTTATGGGGTAATAGGTGTCGGAAGGAGTGGGGCCGCCCACTGCATGGGTAATTGTTTAAGCGATTCGGTCAGTGCGTGTGTCCACTGCGTCGAGATCGGGGCGAGTTCGGTTTCGGTAAAGCGTTGGAATCGAGGCGACGATCCATCGTTGCTCAGCACGGCAAGATCAACCGGGTAGTCCACGTCCGTAACGCTCGTGCGTGTCGCATCGAAAGCGAGAAAGGCGAGCGCCACGGCAACCGAGAGTGGCGTGTCGAACCGCAGGAGTCGATCGAGAATCGGTTTGCCGTAGTAGGTCCGGCCGATCATGAAGTACGGCGAATCGACGGCCGCTTCGACCCAGTTGCCCTCCGGATAGAGATAGAACAACTGTGGGTTGGCGTCTGCGCTCAAACGACCGCCAATAATCGCGTGTAGGTTAAACGAATGGTTCGTCGCGGCGAGCGATGGACCGTCTTCTGTCTTCACTCGCCGGAGCTGTTCGCCGAACAGATTTGCGAATTGATAGAGGCGATCGCGAGTGCTTTCTTCGTTGCGTAGCGTTTCGTCGACGTAGGTCAGTGTTTTATCTCGGACCGACCGCAATCCGCTGGTCATGGTGAAGAGGGATTGTCCGGCGTGTTGAAATTCCGCGAGCTTCTGCTTGTTGACTTGCTCGCTGCCTTTCACGATCCGCGTGTCAGCGAGCGCAACGATCCCCTCTTCCACTTTGATACCGACGCAAAATGTCATACCTGCTCTCAAATGGTCGTAGTTTGAATGTCACTAATTTGAAACCACTGTGAGAAAGCCGCCATCGATTTGCATCGAATCTTCCGTCACGGTTGCGACTGGGGCATTATCCGCCTCAACTGCATTGTGGGCAAAACGCATTCAATAACGCGGTCATTGCGAGTTGCTCAGCGATAGGCACAGCAAAGCACAATGCGTGCCACATTCGACGCTCAATCAAAATACCAACCGTTCGCGTACGTTCGGCGAGCCGGCAGGCGGTCATGATTGAGCGTTGTTTGTCCGAAGTGGTCGCTGGTCGTTCATCGGCCCGGTTGTTTGGCGTTAACCAGGCTACATCGATCGACGGGAGAGATCGTAGCCAGGTCGCTGTCTGCTGGTCCGAAAGCGATTACTGCGTGATCCAGGTTCGGGCTTCTTCGAGTTGAGATTGTTCGAAGTATTGAACATCTGCCGACGTGAATGGTTTGCAGAAAGTCGCCATTCCTTTTTCCCATTTCGATTCGCCGACCAAGGCGAGTCGTTCGATGTGCGAGTGATGTTTCCAGTCGAATTTGATGTCTTCCCACAGTGCGGCGGCATCCCATCCGTGAAAGTCATGAAGGATGACCAGCATTCGCACTTTGCCAAATTCATTGATCTTGGTTTCGATCGTTGGAAGGAATGCTTCGTAGGCTTCCGCCGACAGTTTGCCGGTGATCGCTATTTCGATAATCTTGCCGTTGGCGTGTTCGATGATCTGGAACGACATCAGTGCTTGCTCCGTTTCCGGGTGTGCGGGAATTGTGACACAATCGCATTATTGCACATCTCAACGAAACTCTGGGGCGGTTCGACCGTTAATAATCGTTGACGTTTTTCGCGTTTGGTGACGATTCCCGTCGGTTAATAAAATGCCGTGAAACGTTGGCTTTGACGAACAACTTCGGCTTGCGGTGACCGCATGTGCCGAGGGGATGGCCGGCCTGCGATGCAGACGTTGTGTGATGGTCTGTTAGTTGCACTACCTGCGAATCTCTTCCTCTCGCACGCTAACGGTGGTGGCTTGTCATGAATACGATCGATAATTGGGTGGCAGATTTGGCTTCCGATGATGGAGTGATTCGTGAGCAAGCCCGGAACCGTTTGGTGGCGAAACGCGGACCCGATGTTGTGCGAGCGCTGGTCGGTGAATTGGTCGATCCGCGCAAACGCGTTCGGTGGGAAGCCGCGAAGGCTCTCACTGAAATCGGTGATCCTGTCGCCGCGTTGCCGTTGGTGCACGCGATGACGGACTCCGACGATGAGGTTGCTTGGTTGGCCGCTGAAGGGATCGCCAGTTTGGGTGACGTCGGGTTGTCGGCGGCACTCAGTGGCATCGCGAAAGACTGCAAGTCGCTCGAATATTGCAAAGTGGCTCATCATTGCCTCAAGGGTTTTCGCAAGCTTGACCTCCACGAAGAGATCATCGCACCGGTAATGTCCGCGCTCGAGGGATTCGAACCCAAGTTGTCGGCGCCGGTTGCTGCTTATCGTGCGTTGCGGGAACTCAAAGTGGGAGTTGTCGCTCGGTAACACGCCGTCAACGAGCCCATGTGTTCTAGAGAGCGTTCCCGTTCGCGGTACGGCAAGGGGAGATCGGCAATCGTGCCGCGAACGTTTGGGGTGGGGC
>NZ_ANOH01000398.1 GCF_000346505.1 Aporhodopirellula sallentina SM41 | reverse complement strand
TCTCGGCGGCGAAATTCACCACCATCCGGTGTCGTAGCACCGGCGGCGCGAGGGCTTGGATGTCCTCGACTTGGACGTGGTGGCGGCCTTGCAACAATGCACGTGCCTTGCCGCCGAGGATCATGAATTGGACCGCGCGAGGCCCGGCACCCCAACCGACCAAATCGTCGACGAAGTCTGGCACACCTTCGCTGCCGACTCGGGTCTGCCGCACCAGAGACAACGCGTAACGAATCACATGGTCGCTGACCGGGACCTGACGAACGAGATGTTGCAGTCGCAGGATTTCTTCGCCCGTCAGTACCGGTTCGGCGGTTCCGGTGACGGTCCCCGTGGTGCGGCGGGCGACTTCGAATTCCTCGTCGAAACTCGGATAGTCGACGAAGATCTTGAACATGAACCGGTCCTGCTGCGCCTCCGGCAGCGGGTAGGTGCCTTCTTGTTCGATCGGGTTTTGCGTCGCCAAGACAAAGAACGGATCGTCGAGCATGTGCCGTTCGCGACCGGCGGTGACCTGACGTTCCTGCATCGCTTCGAGCAGCGAGGCTTGAGTCTTTGGCGGAGTCCGGTTGATTTCGTCGGCGAGGACAATGTTGGCGAACAACGGTCCCGGCATGAATCGCAATTCCCGGTGCCCCGACGCCCGGTCTTCTTCGATGATTTCGGTTCCCGTCACGTCAGCCGGCATGAGGTCGGGCGTGAACTGGATCCGGCTGAATGAGAGGTCGAGCGTTTTCGCCAGGGTGCTGATCATCAGCGTTTTGGCGAGTCCCGGGACGCCTTCGAGCAGCACGTGTCCGCGGCTGAACAGGCAGATCAGGATTTCGTCGATCACATGTTCTTGGCCGACGATGATTTTGCCGAGTTCGGACAAAACCCGCTCTCGGGCTTCGTGTAGCCGGCCAGCGTCGGCTTCGCTGACGGGAGAATCGACAGGCGATCCGGTGCCACCGGGTTGGCCGTTTCCGGTTTCCTGAGCGTGATCAGAGTGCTCGGGTTGATTCATTCAGACGGTCTCAAAGAGGACGTTTTCAGGAATTGAGTTAACGCAGTTTAACGCACCAGGAAGCTTTGTGATGCTAGGGAGGCTCGGAAATAGGAAGCGGCGCCCCCTTTCGCGCGGATTTGCGGCCTCGCGTTCCCCCCAATCATCAATGCATCGCCGTTTTCATCAATCTTCGGAGCAGTACGCGGCCGGAGTCGCAAATGCTCGGAAAAAACACGTCGGGGGGGTCGCCAAGACTTCGGAGGTGTGTTGGGGGGAGGCGGAACGATTGGCGAGTCCAGTTGCGGCGGTGGTTGGGTAGCGATACTCGCCAAGAGTCTCGGCGATTTAATCAAGGGCCAACCTGTTTTCGTTTAACCGGTAGCCGTAGGCGACGTACAGCGGTAAGTAGGTTGCCTTTGGCTGCCCGTTGAACGAACTAAAACAACAAACCCGCCAAGAGTTTCGGTGGGCCCTGCGAAACGTCGAAAGTCTTGGCGATTTTCGCTACGGGGAATGTTCTGCGTCGGAGAATCTGTGCGCCAAGGATTCCCTACGCCGTTTCGTCCGACGGCTCGCTTTTCGGCGTCGGACGCACCCAGACCTCGTCGTTTTCGACTTTCACGTCAAAGCAATCGACTTTGGTGCGCGGATTGTCTTCCCAAGTCCCGTCGGTGATGCAAAACCGCCAAGCGTGCCAGGGGCACATTACGGAGGTGCCTTCGACATGACCTTCGGCCAACGAAGCTCCCATGTGAGGGCACATGTCGTCGATCGCGTACCAGTCGTCTCCTTTGCGGAACACCGCCACCATCCGGTCACCGAGCGAGAACGCTCGTCCGACGTTTTCTTCAAAATCCGAAACTTTGCCGACGTTTTCGTATTCGCTCATGATGGAATCTTTCATGTGGCAAGGGAATTTGTCCGTAGCCGATGTCGCCAGACTTCGGGGGTGTGTGGTTGTTGGGGATTCTGAATTCGTGGCGAGTTCAGGCACGGGGGTGGATGGGTAGCGAAACTCGCAATCGGTTTGTCGATTTAATAAGAGTCAACGTGTTTTCGTTTAACCGGTAGCCGTAGGCGACGTGAAGTGGCAAGTAGGTCGCCTTTGGCTGCCCGTTAAACGCATAAGTCAATAGCCCGCAATGAGTTTCGGTGGGCCCTGCGAATCGCCGAAAGTCTTGGCGACTTTCGCTACGGGGTGAGCACGATTGCAGACGAGGCCCTGGTGGTTGCGGTGGTTTGTCGCGGGGTTAAACCTTATCCTAGTTGCGCTCTTTCGACGACCTGCGGTTCGCGGGCTGTACTTGTTTCTGTCTCTTATAACGGATTGTCATGATCAACCACACTCTCAAAAGAAGGCTCGAGTCGGTCGTTCTGCCGTACGTTCAGATGCCGGCGCAGTATGTGGGGGGTGAACGCAATATCGTTGTCAAGAACCACGCGGACGTGAAAGGAAAGCTCGCGATCGGTTTCCCCGATGCCTACACGATTGGGATGAGCCATCATGGTCTGCAGGTACTGTATTCGATGATCAATCGCCGCGACGATTGGTGTGCCGAACGCGTTTTCACGCCGTGGCCCGATATGGAGGCGAAACTGCGCGAGCACGATCTGCCGCTCTACACGCTCGAGACCTTTACACCGCTGAATGAATTCGATGTCGTCGGTTTGTCGTTGCAGTACGAGATCAGCTCGCCGAACGTGCTCACGATGATCGACCTCGGCGGCATCCCGCTCGAAGCCGAAGATCGCACGATGGCGGACCCTTTGTTGCTCGCCGGCGGTCCGTGTTGTCAGAATCCGGAACCGATGGCGGATTATTTTGACGTGATGGTGACCGGCGACGGTGAACCCGCGTTGCCGGTGATCTGTGACGCGTGGTTGAAACTCCGCAACGAAGCCCGTTTGCCCGACGGCAGTTATACGCCGGGCGAGGCTGGACGCCGCGAACGCGAAGAAGCCCTCGCGAAGATCGCCGCCGAATTCGAGTTCGCTTACGTGCCTCGGTTCTACACGCCCGAGTACGTCGACGGGCGAGTCTCCGCCAACCCACGCAACCGCGACGACGTTCCCGAAACGATTGCCCCGAGTGTGATCTCGGACCTCGACGGGATCCCGTTGCCGACCGCACCGATCGTGCCTTACGTCAAATGCGTGCACGACCGGATCGCGATCGAAATCATGCGTGGTTGCCCGCACCTGTGCCGGTTCTGCCAAAGCACGGTGATCAAACGACCGCTGCGGATCCGCGAAGTCGATACGATCGTGGACGCGGCGATGGAGAGCTACCGGAACACGGGATACAACGAAATCAGTGTCCTGTCGCTTTCGAGCAGCGATTACCCGCACTTTGAACCGTTGATCCGGCGTCTGCACGAGGTCTTCCGCCCGCTCGGTGTGAACATCACCGTGCCGAGTCTGCGGGTGAACGATCAACTGCGAAGTCTGCCGGAGTTGATTGGCAGCGAACGTCGGCGTTCATTGACTCTCGCACCCGAGGTCGCCCGCGACGACATGCGGGAGCAAATCCGCAAGAAGATCAAGAACAGCGATTTGATCGAGGGTTGTCGTGCCGCGTTCCAGAATGGTTTCGAAAGTGTGAAGTTGTATTTCATGTGCGGGCTTCCTGGCGAGCGTCAGGTTGACCTCGACGGAATCGTCGACTTGGCCGAAGCGATCGCGCGTGTGGGCAAGGAGGTCAACGGCCGCAACGCCCGGGTGACCGCGAGCGTCTCGAACTTTGTGCCCAAGGCTCACACGCCGTATCAATGGAACGGGATGCAGTCGCGCGAGTATTTCCAATGGGCACACAAATATCTTTACAGCCGACGGCAAATCCGCAGCGTGAACATCAAGTGTCACGATATCGAAACGAGCCTGCTCGAAGGCGTGCTCAGCCGCGGTGACCGGCGAACCGGCAAAGCGATCCGGTTGGCGTGGGAACGCGGCGCCAGAATGGACGGTTGGACCGAGCACCTCGATCCAGAACGCTGGTGGACGGCGATCGAGGACGCGGGATTGGACGTGCAAAATCTACTGCACGACAAATACGAACTGATGGACAAACTCCCCTGGGACCACGTCAACGTGAAGTTCGGGCGAACCTACCTTGAGAAAGAACAAACCCGAGCCACGGTCCAGCTAGCCGACATGGCCGCCGCGATCTAGTGTTCCACTGCAGTGTGGCTTTCGGGTGGAATCGTAGTGGATGACGCAAGGAATCCCCTTGGGTGACTAGCGCATCAAGGACTCGTCGCCTCGTCCACTACCCGAAAATCAAGTTGACATGAAGTACTAGTCGTCCCCGTCGCGAAAGCCGCCAACGCATTCGGATTTCAAGCGTAGCGAAGTCGCCAAGACTTCCGTGGTGTGAGTGTTGTTGGGGAGTCTGGACTCTTGGCGAGCCCAGGTACGGGGGGGCGAGTGGCGAAACTCGCCGAGAGTTTCGGCGGGGCCTGCGAAACGCCGAAAGTCTTGGCGACTTTCGCTACGGGTGGTGGCGTTTGTGGGGGATGGTTTTAAACGAAAGAACCCTCCATCAGTTTCCTGATGGAGGGTTCCGGTTGATTGGCCTGAAAGCGGTTTGCTTTCGAGGTTAGTTCCTAGGATCGAAACCGGTTTGGGCGATTTCTTCCTCTTCTTGGATGATGATCCGTGGGGTCACCATCAGCATCAGGCTGGTCGATGTCCGGCCGACACCCGTGTTGCGGAACAAGCGGCTGACGTATGGGATCTTGCTGAGGAACGGCACACCGCGTTCGTTGCGGCCTTCGCTCATTCGTTTGATACCACCGAGCAGAATCGTACCACCGTCTGGAACACTCACGGTCGTGCTGACCGAAGTCGACGCGAACGTTGGTTGTTGGACCGTCGTACCTTGGATGACGTCTTCCTCTTCGTTCTCGTCGTTTTCGTCGATCACGCCGTCGCCGTTGGTGTCCACTTCGCTCGTGCTCGAACTGCGGGTCGTCCGTGCACCTTCGTAGGTGAACGTGTTGACTTCGCCGATCTGGCTGAACGTTGGAACCAGCGTCAGACGCACGAAGCGTTTGTCATCGCTAACGACACCCTGCACGTTCAGTCGGGTTCCCTCATCGAGGACCACGATCACCGGTTGCTGAGCGACGGCAAAGTCACCGACAACAGGAACGATACTGGTCACGAACGGTCGCGACACGGTGTCGTTGATCGAGGCGATCTGTCCGTCGAACAAGGTCACCTTCGGTGCCTGCATGATGTTACTACGGTTGTCCCCTTGAGCGGCCTGCAAGAAGAAGAACGCTTCGATGTCACTCAAGATCGCAAAACCGATCGTCGAGATCGACCCGGTGTCTCCACCGAACGGAGCCACCGCACCACTGAAGGTTTGGTTGTCGAATCGAATGTCGAGGTCAGCGGTCGGCACACCTTGTGCGTCCAAACCGATCGTGACGGCCGAACCCGAGTCATCCGCTGGGATGCTTTGGGCGTTGTCGTCAAAGCGGACGTCGAAGTCGATTCCGATTTGTTCGAAGAACGTATCGGCCAGCGTGATGAAGCGAACCTCGATCGTGATCTGCAGGTTTTGCAGGCGACGAAGCGATTCGAGCAGGTCGACGATTTGGTCGTGCACATCGCTCGTCGTGCTGATCACCAGCGACAAGTTTTGTGGGTACGGTGCCATCGTGCCGACGCCGCCGAGGGCTTCCCAGCTGTCCGGTTCGATCGTTTGTTGAATCAGTTGCATCAGCGAATCGAAGTCAGCCATCGATCCACCACCGCGGCCCGACGGGACGACGCCCGAGGCACCGAGGCCACCGGCGAAGCTCGAACCGCTGCCCATTGGGTTGTACTGGCCGAGCATGTTGCGGCCGAGGTTGTTCGACGCGTTGTTAGCCATCCCGCCGCCGAGGTCGGTCATCGAAACCGGCATCACTTGGACGTCGGTGGTCGGACGGATCATTTGGTAGGCGGACTTCAACGCACCGGCCAAGCCGTGTTCGTATCCCGAGATGAAGTTCGGGATCGGCGTGACGAGGTCGGCGACGCGATAGGTTCGTGGGAACACCATCGTGCGACGAGCTTCGCGGCTGGTGACGTTGAGCACGTCGTTATCGAGCACGTAGGTCAAGTCGAGGTCTTCGAGCAAGATGTTCAGTGCACTCTTGAGCGGCAGACGGCTGTTGATCGATTTCGAAACCGGCGTGTCGCGGCTGATTCGGATCGCAGCAAGGGCTCGTTGGTCGATCACGATCGGCACACCGGTGACGGCGGCCAAGTCATCAAGGACTTCTCCGAGCGGGCTGTTGCGGTACTTCAGTTCGACGTCGGTTTCGAGTTTGCGTTGAATCTCTTGTTCGCGAATGCTCAGTCGTGAGTTGCTGTCACGAGCGGCGAGGCGACGACGCGAGATCGCTTCCCAGTCCTTCGGGTCTTGGAAAGTGAACGGACGGTCCGGGTCTGGAGCGACCGCGGTGCGGCCGATGTCGAGCATTGTGCGTGCAAACCCGTTCTCGCTGTCCGCACGAATGTCTTCGTCCATCTGCAGACGGACTTGCGTGCGGCTGTTGTGGAACATCGTCATCGCGATCGTCGAGTCTGGCTTCAACTCGCCAACTTGCTTTGCAATCACTTCGGCTTCTTGGAAGCGTTTTTGATCCATCAGGTCGTTGAACGTGTCAACCAAGAGCGAAATCTCTTGATCGATGCGTGCTTCGCGAGCGTCTTCGGTTTCCATTTCCGTGCGGATGCGTTCGTTCTCGAGGTCGAGATCGATCTTCGCCCGGTTGGCTTCCACGTAGTTGCGTTGTTCGGTCAAAGCACGTCCGACCATCGCGGAGAGCGATGCACGAGAGGCTTCGTCAATGTTCGCACCTTCGACCTTGCGGGCGAGGCGTTCGAGGTCGCTGACCGCGTCCAGGGGAGCATCGGTCTTCTTCTCGTTTGCTTTGGCGAGTTCTGTGGTTACTTCGCGGTACAACCGTTTGACTTGTTGAGCGGCAGCGAGGTCCGCTTTCTCAATCGCGGTCATCGGAGCAGAAGGAGTCGACGTCGCTGGCATGCGTGAAGGCTGCAGCAGCGTCAGTTTGTCTTGCAACGCACGACGGGTGTCGACCGGCAAGTCAGCTTCGAATTCCCATGCTTTGACAAACTTCGCACGAGCTTCGGCTTGGTTGCCCGCGGAGAGGAGTTGCATGCCTTCGGCGTACAAGCGTTCGCCTTCGGATGATCCGGCACGGTTGTCACCGACATAGTTCGATGACGCTTGGACTTGTTGAATGCCCGATGGTTGGCCGGGTGTGAACGTGCCACCGGCCTGCGCGACCATGTTGGCGGCAGGTTGACCGGATTGACCGATCGGCATCACGTTGTTCGTTTGAGCGATCGCCGGGTTGGCGGCGGCTTGTTGAGCGAGTTGGTTCAGGTCCAGACCGCTGCGTCGTGCTGCTGACTGAACGTCGAGCAACAGTTGCCACGGGCGGGCGTCGCCAGGGTCGAACTCTTGTTGACCGACGCCGAGGTTTTGTGCGGCGGTCGCGAACCGGAATGCGGAGGCGACGTCACCGCGGTCCAAGGCCGTGCGGCCCATTGCGGTGAGGCGACGGCTCTCTTGTTTGCGTTTATCGAGCGGCCAAGACTTCGGATCGACTGCGGCAGCTTCTTGCTGGCTGTCGATCGGTGCCATGGCGGAACCCGATGGAGTGGCGATCGGAGTCAGGTTCAGCAGGCTGCCGTCGATGCCGCGTGCGACCAGAGTATCGTAGCGTTTACGAAGCTCCGGGTTGGTCGGTGCGACTTGGTGTGCGGCGCGGTACGCCTGGACGGCTCCGGTGAAGTTGCCGGCGGCAACTGCGGCATCGATCGCTTGTAACTGCGACGTGATGCTTTGGCCGGTGGGTTGACCCTGAGCGTTGGGTTGACCCTGAGCGGTTCCCTGCGATCCTGGCAACGTGAATTGTGCCGATGCGGTCGGGGTGAAAGCAATCAGGCATCCGACCAAGCACAAAGGCATGACCGTACCTTTCGGGATAGTCATACGCGATCTCCTTGGCGGAATGGGATATGAGGTGGGACGGAGCCCGACAATCTCACCGTGTTTGAGGGGACGGTCGACCGCACACCGCTCGTAACGAGTGGAATGGGTGGGTTCGACACTGGATGAACTCTTTTGCCTGGGCGGCTTGTTCGAGCGGTTCAACGCGACTCTCCTTCTTCGCGGTGAGACATTGGACAGATTTCGGAAAGCTCTCGCATTAGCTCGAAATCCTTTCGAGGCGATACGGAAACCTTCCGATTGGGTCTGGCAATACGAACTGATCGCTTGTCGCGTCAAGCCGGTTTTGGGTGTTTTTTATATAGCGAATTCTTCAAAGTTTTGCTCAAGTCGTCGTTAAACACGACGAATACGGGGGATTGCGCAGCCCGATCATCTCGCTGCGATCGAGTCAACACGAATCAGGGCGAAAAAATGTCGAAAAGTTTTTCGGCGAGCGACGTTTTGCGGGCAAAAGCAGCCGGCGATCAACCCCGGTGAAAACCACGTTTCGGTGGTTGGCGTTCGTCGTGCGACGAGGGGGCGCGTTGGGGCGATTGATGCCTTCTCTTGGAAAACGATGCCGTCTCTTGGAAAACGTTGCGCTGGAGTAGAATTGCTGGGTTCCAAGGCAAAATGAAAGCACACAATGACAGATTGGAAGACGCAAACCTGGTTCGGGCACGACATCGACGCGGGGCAACACCGAAACACCGAACTCGAGATCTCAGAAAGCTACAGCGGCCGGAACATCGCCATCCCTCTGCGAGTGGTCCGAGGAGTCGAGCCGGGGCCAACCGTTTTCGTCACGGGGGCTTTGCACGGGGATGAACTGAACGGGACCGGTGCGATCCGTTCGTTCTTGGCCGATCCGGAGTGGGGGCCGGTCCGTGGCAACGTGTTGATGATCCCGGTGCTCAACGTTCTCGGGTTCGAGCGGCACTCGCGATATTTGCCAGACCGTCGTGACCTCAATCGCTGCTTCCCCGGCAATGCGTCGGGCAGCATGGCGACTCGGATGGCCAAAGTCATTTTTGACGAGATCGTTGCCAAGTGTGATTTCGGCATCGACCTGCACACCGCGGCGGTCCGCCGGACGAACTATCCGAACGTGCGATGTGATTTCAAAAACGATGAGTGTCTTCGATTGGCGACAGCCTTCGGCGCCGGAGTGATCCTCGACGGGCGTGGTCCGAAAGGATCGTTTCGACGCGAGGCGACCGCGGCGGGTTGCCCGACGATCGTGGTCGAGGGTGGCGAAGTTTGGAAGGTGGAACCGTCGGTGGTCGATTGCATGACCCGCGGCATCGTCAATGTGCTGCAGGAGTTGGAGATGATCGACGGTGAACCGGAGGTGCCCGAGAACCAAGTGAAGTTGAAACAGACCAAGTGGGTTCGGGCCGAACGGGGTGGCTTCATGGACATGCACGTGTCTCCCGGCACGACGGTCGTCAAAGGACAACCGCTCGCGACGAACAGCAGTCTCGTGCAAGAAGACCAAAACCGATTGGAGGCCCCTTTTGACGGGATCGTCATCGGCATGACCACGCTGCCCGCCGTGCAACCCGGCGAACCGGTGATTCACCTCGGAAAATTAAGCAGCCCGAAGACCGTTCGCCGCGTTGAAAAACAAACCCAAGCCGACGAAGTCCAACGAACTGCTCAAGAGCACTTGTCGACGAACGTGCAAGTGGTTGAGCCGATGGATTGAGAGCGGAGGAAACCGTGTGAATTTGTGGTAAGTCGGGGCCAACCTTCATCCGGGCTCCCCTCATCCTTCTCCCCCGCAGATCCGGGGAGAAGGGAGCCAGTGTGTGTGGGTGCGTGGGGTTGGTTGATTTGCTCATTCGGAAGCTAGCTCGTATTCCACTGCAGCGTGGCTTTCGGGTGCAATCGTAGTGGATGACGCAAGGAATCTCCTTGGGTGACTAGCGCATCAAGGACTCGTCGCCTCGTCCACTACCCGAAAATCAAGTTGACATGAAGCACTACTGGTGCGTCACGATCAAGAATTCGAGTTCAATGCCGTAGCGAAAGTTGCCAAAACGTTCGGCGATTCACGAGCGTTTCCGAAACTCTTGGCGAGTTTCGCTACCTTCGAGGTTTGCTTTGACAGATCACGAGGCCTTACACGCCCAAGTTGAGTCGCGAGGACGTGGATTGCTCGGTGAATTCCACGGTGGCGAATACCTCCGGGGAGACTCGGGACGCCTATCTCTCGTCCTTCTCCACTGGGCTGTCTGCTTCGATCTCTTCGATGCCGACTCCTTCGCCGCGGTCGGGAGACAAGCGGTAAACTCGGTCGGCGTGCCGGATGAAATGATTCACGTCATGATGGCTGATCATCAGGACTTGGAATCCGAGTGCCGTGCCGGCTTCTTGGACGATGCGGGTGAGTTTCGGGACGAGGTCCGGGTGCAGCCAGCAGTCTTGCTCGTCGAGGACCAGGAATTTGCGGTGGCGGCGTTCGTCGAGCGTCGTGATCGCGAGCATCCTCAGGCCGACCGAGACCACGTTGGCGACCGATCCCCCCTGGCCTTTCATGATGTCTTCGGTGTTCTCGCCTCGCAGAATCGAGAACTCGACGCTGGCGGCACCGCGGCTGAACGACGCGTTGGCTTTGAAATGAATGTCTTGTTCGAGGACTTCCTGAAGCGCCTTGGTCATCGTGTTTTCGATCAGCGTCAATTGACGCTGGAATACATCGTTGCCGAGTTTTTCCAACGCGTTGGTGACGTCGTCGGCGATCGCGAGAAAGCGATTCTGTTCTTGGAGTTGCTCGGTAACCTTGGCCTGTCTGGAAACCAATTCATCACGCTTGCCCTCGATGCGATGGGCGCGGTTGCGAAGGTCGGCGAGGTTGGGGGGGGCGTTCAAAGATCGTTCGAAAGGTGAAGGGAAGGGGAGACAGGAATCAAGTAGCCGAAGTTGCCAAGACTTCGGTGGTGCGGTCATGGTGGGGAGTCTGGGTTCTCGGCGAATCCAGCTACGCGAATGGTTGGGTACGCGAATCGTTGGGTAGCGAAACTCGCCGAGAGTTTCGGCGGGGCACTGCGAATCGCCGAAAGTCTTGGCGACTTTCGCTACGGTTGGAACACCGATTTCTAGAGTTATTCGGGGAATCAGGTAGCCGGCGTCGGGTGTTATCTAGGCGTCGGCCTTCTTGCCTTCCGCGGTGGCCTTTTCCACTTCGGCGAGGTCGCCGCTGATCTTGTCGAGCAGGGTTTGGTATTCGCTGCGTCGTTTTTCGTTTTCGGCTTCCATTTGTTCGAGCTTCTCGGTCAGCTCTTTCACGTCGCTCGTGCCGAATTCTTTCTCGGCTTCCGCCTGAGCACTGGCGAGCTGTTTTTCGGCTTCGCTCAATTGCGTTTGCGCCTGGATCTTTCTCTCGTTGAGCTGTTCGTATTCCGATTTGAGTTGTTCGATCGTGCGGGCTGTCATTTCAAAGTCTCTCTGGGAAGGGTGGGCTGAGCGATTGCGGGGTTCAGGATTAAAGGTTGGTGTAGGCCGGATGAAGGAGGCTTTGCGACGCACATCCGGCAGTCGAGTTACCGGAACGTCGTCGCGCTCGGTACGGCCTACAGTGTCTAATAGGTTGCTGAAAACGTTACTGAGTCGACTGGGTGACTTCGGCAGCGAGACGCATGATTTCGTCCGCGATCGCTTTGTCGAACTGCGACACGTTTTGTTCGAGGTACGTCATCAATCCGGCACCGCTGTCGGTTTTACGTTGAGTCAATTCGCGTAGGTCGGCGATGAATGCGGAACCGTCAGCGGCGTCCTCTTCGGATTCGTCGCCAATCAGTTCCGGATGGAACACCTCGTCGAAGGGTTCGTGTGGGACGCGAACCCAACGAATCGACCACGGGACGTCGGATTGCGATTGGAAGTCGAACGCCTCGATGGCTTCGTCGGCGACAACGGACGTGTTCGCAGGAGGTACGACGCAAACGACGGCGGGGACGTGAGCACGTGACGCGTCGCTGCGAGCTCGGCGGGTGATGTTGCCAGCGGTGATCCAATTCGTGCCGTCTTTGCGGACCGGTTCGAGTCGTCGGTGCACGTGACCGTTGACGATCAAATCGATGCCGGGGATCTCTTTGGGCCGGATCCGGCCGGCCTCTTCGTATCCTGGAATGAGGATGTCGTGGTGGGTGATCCAGGCGACCAGGTCGGCGTCGTCGCCTTGGGTTTGGAACAATTCACCGTCGCCGGGCGATGCGGTCGAACCGGCAAACTCTTTGGGTAACTTCTCGCCCCAAACCGTTCCACCGACGATCACGCGGCGACCGTCAACGGTGCCGACCCAAGGATCGTCTTGGGAGAGCAAACGGAGGTGTCCTCCGGCGAAAAGAATACTGACCGAATCGTTCGGCTTTCGCGTGTTTTCACGCACGTCGTGGTTGCCATGGATCGCCGGCAGCCCGGGGCCGTAGAAGTCTGAAATGGTCTCGATGATTTGCGACAGCAGCCAGTTCGGGTTGTCTTGCGGGAGGTGGAACAGGTCACCGAGCAAGATCGGTTGCAGGTTCTGTTCGCGTGCGTAACGCAAACACCACGCGAACTTTGCCAACGCAACCTGCGGGTAATCGTCTTTGCGGAAACCGGGGACGCGGGCTTCCAAGTGCGGGTCGCCGATGAACAGCAGGCCTGATTTTTCGTTCATACCGCGGGCTCCTTATCGTTCGAGGCGCCGTCGTGGTCGTGGGATCCGGGGACCGTCGACATCAGCGTTTCCGGATCGATGCTGCCGCCGCAGGTTTCGCATTTGGGGTTCGCGTCGACGAACTCTCGAATCGCCCGTTCATGCTCGCTGAGTTTGCGTTTGGCCTCGTTGGCGGCTGTTCTTACACGTTCGACCTCCGCGATGATTTTCCCTAATCGATCGACCGTTTTGCGGACCGGCTCGAGATCATGGGGAGGTTCGATCGGCCGCAGCACCGCGAGCATTTCGGCTCGCTCGGACGTTATGTCGTGCCGTCGGTGAGCCTCACGTAGGCCCGCGATCGTGCGGCGCAGTGATTCGGAGGACTCGATCGTGGGTGGCGGCGTGAGGGACGCGGTGGCGGCGATGCGTGATTGCAATTGATCGCGAGAGGTGGACGCGTGGTGCAGACGCTCGATCAGTTGCACCGCTCGCGTGGTGTCGTGCTGCGACGGTACCGCGGTCAGCGGCAAAAGTGATGTGTGAACCTGTTTGGCGGTCGCGTGATGGGTGATCGCGTTGTCGAGTCGACGCAGATGTTGGCGACAGGATTCGGCCGGCTGCATCTCGGGCGGGGAGGAGAGCGGACCGCAACAGTCGGCAATTCGCACCGATACCGCGTGATGTTGCTGCGCGGCAATGATCCGTCGAATCAGAACCGCCAGTTCCGCTGCGGGGTGTTGGGCCGGCAGTGGTTGCAGCTGCGACAGTGCGGTGCAGCGAGCTTTTTCGCGATCGCGGATCCGCGTTTGTCGCTCGGCCGCGGCGAGCCAACTGCGCAGCCGATCGCATTGCGTGCGGCGGGCCAACAGGTCATCGGGCGTGGTCTCGGCGTCGGACAACCGATTGAGAATGTTCAGTTCGTTCCGCAAACGGGTTGCTTCGGTCGCCGCGGACCGCAACCGCGTGATCAGTGCGGCGAGTTCTTTGGCCCGTTGTTGTCCGGATTGCAATTCGTCCTGCATGTTCTCGGCGCGAGCGACCGATTCGGTGATCGCGTCGATCGGTGCGAACGCGGTGATGCGAGCGGTGTTCTGTTCGCTCTCAGTGTGCAGCCGTTTGGCTTCGGTGCGTGCTTTGGACGTGCGAGCACGATGGACGTGTTGCATCTCAACGAGGCGGGCGGCATCCGACGACGAAGCGAAGAACGCTGCCGCTCGGCTGCCACTTTCGTTCAGCAAAAACACCGGCGACTTTTGTTCGCCGAAATGAATGTCGTATTCGTTCTTGCTCGCGCCGACTTCCGTGATGACTTTGTCGAGTCGCAACGAATCGTGCAGTTCTTCCGGGATGCCTTGGCCGGTGCGGTGAACGTCTTCGCCGTCGATATTATATTTGACGGTTGTCTTTTTGCGTTCCCAGATGATCGTATGGTCGTCATCGGTTTCGACCGTGATCCGGCAGACCTTCGCACCGTGACGCATCACGTGTTTGGTGCGTCCGTTGGCGGCGATGATTTGCAGTGCCGAGACGAGGGCCGATTTGCCGCAGTTGTTCGGCCCGGTGAGCACCGTCAGTCCGTCGGCAAGTTCGATCTCCGTCTTGCCGTGGGACATGAAATTTTCGAGCGTGATCTTTCGAATCATGAGGTCGCGTTGCTCGAAACAGCCGGGCTTTTGACGTCATAGACGAGCGAGTAGCGTTCACGCAGGCTCGCCACCAACGGTTCGGCGGACAGCGGTGCGCCGGTCGCGTTTTGCACGAGTTCGTCGGCGGAGAATTTGCGTCCGTGAGCGTGCACGTGTTTCCGCAGCCAATCCAACAGTGGTTGGAATTCCCCGCGAGCGATCATGCCGCTGAGGTCGCCGAGCGATTCTTCGGCCGCCGCGTAGAGTTGGGCGCCGATCAGGTTGCCGAGAGTGTAGGTAGGGAAATAGCCGAACAAGCCGGCGCTCCAGTGCACATCCTGCAACACGCCGTCGGCGTCGGACGGCGGTCGAACACCGATGACGCTTTCGTAGCGTTCGTTCCAAACCCCCGGCAAGTCATCGGTCGATAATTCGCCCGCGATCAGGGCTTGCTCGAGTTCGAAGCGAACGATGATGTGCAGGTTGTACGTTGCCTCGTCTGCTTCGACGCGGATCAGCGAAGGGGTGACACGGTTAAAAGATGCGTGCCACTGTTCCGGCGTCGCTTTCTCGCCGAAGGTTTCTTGCATCAGCGGCGTGAAGCACTGCCAAAACTCAGCCGACCGGCCGACGAGGTTTTCCCACAACCGCGACTGCGATTCGTGAATGCCCAGCGACGCGTACGTGCCCGGCGGCAAACCGTACCAATCCTGCGGCAGTCCTTGTTCGTACATGCCGTGGCCGGCTTCGTGCAGCGTTCCGAAGATACTGCCGGGCAGCCAACTCGAATCGTAACGCGTCAAAATTCGGCAGTCCGACGGCCCCAACGCTGTGCAGAACGGGTGCGAGGTTTCGTCGAGCCGTCCGCGATTGAAGTCGAACCCGATCGCTTCGGCCAAGTTGCGTGAAATTTGCCACTGACCGTCGACGCTGTACTGTTTCTTCAGCAACGTTTCGTCGACTTGGCGTGCCGAGCCTTGGATCTCGTCGAGCAGTTTGACCAGTTCGCCGCGAAGGCTCGCAAAGACGCTCGATAGCTGGTCGGCTTTCGCGTCCGGTTCGTACTGGTCGAGCAACGCTTCGTACGTTGTCTGTCCCTCTTCGGCGAGGCACTCGCCGGCTTGGCGTTGCAGCGAGATCATCTCGTCGAGGGCCGGTTGGAACTGGCGATAGTCGTCGGCTTTGCGTGCCGCGTCCCAACATCCCTGGCCACGCACGGTCGCCGACGCGATGGCTTCGACGAGCGATTTGGGCAGGCGTTTTTGTTTCTCGTAGTCCTTCCGGACCAGCCTCACCGTCGCACCGATGTTGCTGTGCGGATCGTCCGCCTCGGACCAATCGCTGAGTTGGTCTAGCCACGTCGCGATCTCCGGGCCGGTCTGCATGTCGTGAACCAAACCGCTGAGATAGGCGACCTGTTCGGCACGAAATTCACCGCCCTCGGGAGGCATGCCGGTGCGTTCGTCCCACCCGAGAAGTTCCGCGGCGGAAGAGACCAGCGAGGTCTTGTGCAGGTGGTCTCGCAGTGCCTGGAAAACCTCTCCGTGATTGGTCATTTTTTCATTCCTTTGTGGCTTTGAGCGGTTTTTGACGCGTTCTACGGCAGGGCAGTTTTGCCAGCGAGCCGCGATCGGGGCACGTTCGACGGTGACGGGGGATGTGTGCCTGAACGATACCGGTATTAGGGAACATGTTCAATCATCCAAACCGTCGTGGCCCCCGGTCGCGTGGATCGACTGCGATCGACTACGATCCTGCGAGAGGCCGCGTGGAGGAGTCGGGGGTGCCGACGATGTTGACGCGAGTCTCTTGAATCGCATTCGCTTATCAAAGAGTACAGATGGGAATATTGATTCCGTTGATCGTCATCTTCTTCACGTGCCTGGTGATCTGGCGGGCGTGTGACGGATTTGAAATCGCCAGTGAATATATCGGACGCAATTTGTCCGAGGGGGTTCGCGGGGGCACGATCAATGCAATCTCGTCGAGCGTTCCGGAGCTGTGCACGACGCTGATCGCTCTGTTTGTTTTGTCCGACCGCGACGGGTTCTCGGTCGGGATCGGGACGACTGCCGGGAGTGCGATCTTCAACGGAATGATTATTCCGGCGGTTTGTATCCTCAGCGTGGTCGGTTTTGTTGTCGCGGGTGTTCGGGTGACGTCGGTGAACGTTTCGACGAAGGTGCTCGTTCGCGACGGGCTGTCGTTGATCTTGTGCGAGTTCGTGTTGATCTTGTTGGTCAACGGCGACCAACTGCACTGGTGGCAGGGCGGCGTCTTGATGCTGATGTATTTCGCGTATTTGTTTTACATGCTGGCGTCGATGAAGCGGCCTGAGACCGGTAGCGATGCCGAGCATTGCGACGATGCCGGCGACTGCGAAAACGTGAGCGGCGAAGATGCTGATGGCAAAAATGAGAACTGCGATAATGCGAGCGGCGAACCGGGAGCGGACTGCGACGATTCGCAGGCGGGGGCGATCGGACGTGTCTGCTATTGGTTGTCCGGTGGCCCGTTGTTGGATTTGGAACGGTGGTTTGTTCGCGACCATCATCGCGAGCAAATGCGTGACGAGTCGTGGAACGGTTGGGGATTGTTGTTGACCTCGACCGCGGTGATCGGTGCCGCGTGTTGGGGGCTGGTGACGGCGTGCGAGTGGCTGGGGACCGGGCCGGGCAACGCGGAGCACCCGTCGTACACGTTTTTGGGGCAGTCGTTCGAAGGGCTGGGGATGCCGGCGATGTTCGTCGCGGTGATCTTTGCGTCGATGGCGACGAGCGTACCCGACACCGTGATTTCGATCCGAGATGCCCGCGACGGCGATTACGACGACGCGGTGGCCAACGCGCTGGGCAGCAATATCTTTGACATTTGTTTCGCGTTGGGATTCCCGCTATTTGTGTACACGCTGATTCATGGACCGATTGAGCTGTCGGCCGACATCGCCGAACAGAGTGGCGAGCTGCGTCTGCTGCTGTTGATCCTCACCGTGGTCGGGTTCTTTGTTTACTTCCTCGGGGCACGCGGCGAGACCGCGTCGGGGACTCCGTACGTGGAGATGCGTCGCGGGAAGGCGGTTTTGCTGTTGGGGCTTTATGTCGCGTTTGTGGCTTACATCATCGCACGGAGCCAGGGAGTTCCGGCCGCAGCGGGGCTGTCTGAGTGGTTGCGAATGGTGCTGGATTGGCTGCCAAAACTCGGGTGAGACGAGTTATCGCAGTCGCCCCTCTTGACGCTCGGCAGGGGGCTGCCAACATATCGCCATCCCGAGCGTCGAAGTCGATGGACCATCGACGGGTGGCCACCGGTCGCCTCGCCTATCCCCCCTTTCAATGTTGACAAAATCTCATGTTACGTCGCGCTAAAATCACGATCATTGGAGCCGGAAACGTAGGTGCCACGTGTGCCCATTGGTGTGCAGCGGCCGAACTCGGCGACGTCTGCCTGCTCGACATTCCACAAACCGAAGACATGCCAGCCGGCAAGGCTCTCGATTTGATGCAGGCCTCGCCGATCATGGGATACGATTCGAACATCCTCGGCACGACGGACTACGCCGACACCAAAGACAGCGACGTGATCGTGGTCACCGCCGGGATTCCTCGCAAACCCGGCATGAGCCGTGACGACCTGTTGGCGACCAACGCCAAGATCGTCACCAGCGTCGGTGAACAAATCAAAGCGACCAGCCCGAACGCAGTCGTGATCGTCGTCAGCAACCCGCTCGACGCGATGGTTCAGCAGATGTGGAAGGTCACCGGGTTCGAACCGTCCCGCGTGATCGGACAAGCCGGCGTGTTGGACACGGCTCGCTATCGCACGTTCCTGGCAATGGAACTGGGTGTCAGCATCGAAGACATCAGCGCGTTGTTGATGGGCGGCCACGGCGACACAATGGTGCCAATCCCGAGCTGCACGAGCGTCGGCGGTATCCCGGTGACTCAACTGATCGATTCGGCCCGTTTGGACGAAATCGTCGACCGAACCCGCAAGGGCGGTGCGGAGATCGTTTCGTTGCTGAAGACCGGCAGTGCGTATTACGCTCCCGCCGCAGCGTGTGCCCAAATGGTCGAAGCGGTCGTCAAAGATAAGAAACGCGTGATCCCCGTCGCCGCTCACTGCGAATCGGAATACGGCGTCGGTGGCTACTACGTTGGCGTGCCTGTCGTGATGGGAGCCGGCGGTGTCGAAAAGATCATCGAGTTGAAACTCACCGATGACGAAACGAAGGCGTTCCAAAACAGCGTCGACGCAGTGAAATCGCTCGTCGCCACCATGAACGATTTGCTGTCGGCGTAACGCGACACCAATGAGCCGAAGTGCGTGAGCACTCGGTTGTTGGGCATGTTCGGGTAACAACCTACTCGACGTTTCCACCCGAAGCCATTCGCCCCACGTAGCTCGGTCTTTCCAAGACCGAGAGC
>NZ_ANOH01000397.1 GCF_000346505.1 Aporhodopirellula sallentina SM41 | reverse complement strand
GGTTGTCAACGTCATCTGCTTCGGTGCGGACCGGTTGTTGGTGCTCGTGTAGTCGATCGAACCGACCGCATCTGGGTCGGGAATCTCCGAACCAGGGATGCGGGTTGGGCCGAAGTCTTCGACCACGTAGCTGAACACTTCCGTCGGATCGAACGGCGTCTGTTCGTTGTAGTCCACGTTCGGCAAGTACTCGCCGCCAGTGAACGCACCCGAGGCGTCGAAGTTGAACGTGATCACACCGGTTGCCAGCGTGATCGGTACACCGTTGTTGTTGTCCTTATCGACAGGTACCGGCACGCCGTCCGAATTCGTCACCGTGAACAGCACGACGCGAAGCCCTTGCTCTTCTTCGTCGTATTCTACACCGCCTAGTGACGAGTCGTAATCCACGTCGTCGGTGAAGTCGCTCTGCTCAGTAAGCTCTGTCGGAACGGTCGCGTCACCGAGGAAGTCTTCCGGCATCAGCGGCAAGCGAGCCACTGCGTTCGTCGAGTCGCCGGTTCCGTTGGCGTACTCTTCCACTTCCATTACTTCCAGCGAACGATCAAACGTGACAGGGGCATCGTTCACGGGCGTGATGTTGACCGTCACCGTCCGCGTCACGCTGCGGAAGTCATCCTGCATCGAGCCACT
>NZ_ANOH01000396.1 GCF_000346505.1 Aporhodopirellula sallentina SM41 | reverse complement strand
TCACCACACCAACTCGCCCAAAACCCGAGTGCTCACGCACTGCGGCTCACCGCGGAATCCCACCGCGCCGGCACATTCGCCTGATCTTGGCGTGCCGTTTGCGGAAATGACCGAGGCGGTTCGTTGGTAGTCTCCCAAACCCGGCCTGGCTGCTACACTATCGCGCTGATGAATCCCGGGGCGTGCGTTTGTCGCGACTCACGGATCGTATTTGACGCGTTTCAACGCCGGTAGCGAACGCCGGTTTTCTTTGGGTCCACTATGTTTCTACTGCTGACGTACCTCGTCGCGGCGATCGGTTTCTCTTTCTACTGCAGCGTCGCCGAAGCCGTCCTGCTGTCCATCACGCCGTCGTTCATCGCCACGCTACGTGACTCCAACGCCAAAGCCGCCGATCGGCTCAAACGATTGAAGGCGAACGTCGATCGCCCTCTCGCCGCGATCCTCAGTCTCAACACGATCGCGCACACGATCGGTGCCGCCGGCGTGGGTGCTCAGGCGGCCGTCGTGTACGGCCAAGGCAGATACGGCGAACACGCGGTCGGTATCGCCAGCGCGGTGATGACGCTGTTGATCCTCGTCTTCAGTGAAATCATCCCCAAAACCATCGGCGCACTTCACTGGCGACGCCTCGGCCCGACGATCGCCATGACCGTCGAGTGGTTGATCTGGTTGCTATATCCGCTCGTTTGGCTCAGCGAAATTTTGACCAAGCTGCTTTCCGGCGGTCACCCATCGCACGCACTGACTCGCGACGAACTCTCGGCGATGGCGGAGATCGGTGTCCAACAAGGTGTTTTGGAAGACCACGAGTCGCGCGTCTTTCGTTCGCTGATGAAAATGCCGGAACTCTCGGCGAGCGACATCATGACGCCGCGAGTCGTCATCATCGCCTACAACGACGACCTGACCATCGAAGAGCTGTTCGCGTCGACGGATGACCTGCCGGTTTCCCGGATTCCGATCTACCACCAAAAGCTCGACGACCTGACCGGTTTTGTCCTGAAGAATGATCTCTTGCTGGCCCGCGCCAACGGCGAGTCGCAGCGGAAACTGAGCGAGTTCTCCCGGCCGCTCAAAACCGTTCACGCGACGACTCCGTTGCCGCATCTGTTGGAACAGTTGCTCGAAGGCCGTTTCCATTTGGCGATGGTCAGCGACCAATACGGCAGCATCGTTGGTTTGGTCACGCTCGAGGATCTCGTCGAAACGCTCCTCGGGCTCGAAATCGTCGACGAGTCCGATGCCCAGGTCGACATGCAATCGTATGCTCGCAAACGTTGGGAAGAACGAGCGACCCGTCGCGGCATCCGCATCATGCCATCCCCGGACGCGGAACCTTCCGAACCGACGCAATCACATTCCAGTCCGCCTGACGATTCGAACGCATCCGAATCGATCACGCAGGGTAACGAGAAAAACGAGAGCTAGCTCGACCAGCTGGATTGCGGCCGTCAAGATCGCCGCACTCCACAACGCCAGAGAACGTTGTCCGCTTCTCGCGTGAAAAACGCCTTTTACCTGTAGGTGTCACCATTCGTTGACGCGTCCCTCGGATCGCGACTACGATTTGGTTCGGGGCACCTGCGTGAGGGTAATTTTTTTCACCGAAAGAGTGACACGATGCATCGCACCGGACGAACCGCTTCGCCCCGTCTCCGCCAACCGAATGTCCGACGGCTTGGCATCGACAACGGGCGTTTTCTCATCGCGTTTGTCGCGATGGTTTCGCTCTCACCGCTCTGCCAGCCCGGTCGCGTCGTCGCGGACGAGGAAAAGTCGATCGGTAGCGCCCAATCCGATCTCGACTTCAACTCGTCGAAAAAGGCGAAGGTCGATAAAGTTCGGATGGAAGAGGAACGGTTTGACTCCGCGAACGACGCACCGATTCGCGAGATCCCGCGTCTGGTTAACAACCTTGATGGCTTTTCCAGCCTGATCGCAGACATCGCGTTTCACCCCAACGGAAAACACGTTGCGACGGCCTGCGCGAATGAGATTCAGGTTTGGGACATCGAGAACGATCGATTGATTTCGAAAATCCGTGGCGCACTCGATCCGAACGCCGGCGGAATCTATGACATCGCCTACAGCCCCGGCGGCAGGTGGTTGATGATCGGAATCGAAACCGTACGGGGCAGCTACGTTCGCTGCTGCAGGACGGACGACTACACGACCACGTTCGGATACTCCGGCGACGACATGGAGTACTCGCGCGGTGCCGTCACGTTGGACTTCACCGGCGACGGAAAACACCTTCTCGTCAACACGTACTTCGAAGAGTATGTCAACGACGATCCTGACGACTACACGACCGAAACGACATACCGACAAACTTTCTATGGCTTCATCGAAAACCCAACGGACAACGAAGTCGACCCGGTAGTTCTCGAACACTACGAAGATCCCGAGGACGTCGGCGGACCGTTGACGTTTTATGGCTCGAACACGCAAGGCTATGACGTGTTCGGCGACCGTACGCTGGACCTCGCACGCAAGACGGTCGTTCCCGGTGCGATCGGTCGCGACGCACAGTGGCTCAAAAGCATCTACAAACAAGCTGAAGCCAAAGCCAAGAAATCGGACGGCGAGGTAACGTGGTTCGACGCCGACGTGAATACCCGTATTGCCACCGTTGGTATCACGATCGGCAACGGAGGTACCGCACGTTATCACGTCGAGTTGTACCGCGGTGATTCCCTCGTCCCCTACCACGTGTTTAAGCGTGTCCGATGGGAAGTCACGGCACTGGACATCTCCGCCGACAGCAAACGCCTCGCCATCGGTGACGCACTGGGCAACTTCCAGGTAATCGATTTGGATTCCGCCGAAGTCATTTTCTCGAAGCGACCTTCGCTGCGGCCTCTTTACGCGGCGGCGTTGGACATTGACACCGGACTACTCGGCCTCGGACGACGCCCCAGCTCAGGCAGCGAATGGAAACAAAACAGCTACGCGAAAATCGACGAAGCCTTTGATTTGGTCAAACGGGAGTTCGTCGATCCGAGCGGCGGCACCTTCCGCGAGCCGGTGACCGCGTTCCCGCCGCCGATCAATGTCTCGGTGAAACAAATGCTCGACAAGGATGAGTATCGATTTTTAAAACTGTTCACGCCGACCAAAACGATCCTGCGAACCGAAGCGCAGGGCAGCATGATCTTCAGTTGGCACTTTCAACCGGGATCCCAAGGATCACCGCTGATCCTTTACGGCGGCACGAGCTTTCTGCAAGCAGAAACGCTGGGCACCCCCAAACCGTCCCATTCCAATGTGATCTCGGTGCTGTCGGCTGAATGCGAAGCAATCGCGATGGACATCACACCAACCAAACGCAACAAGTACATCGTCACCGCATGGAGCGACGGGATCGCGAGGATCTATCGCAACGAAGACCTAAAACCGCAGGTTGGATTCCAGACGCCGATCGTGTGGGAGGAATCCGAAGAGACAGGCAAGAACAGTGTCGTCGAAATTCGCGACGCCAAGGCCGCCGGTGGTCTGAAGGTTGGTGACGTGATCACCGCCGTCGCCGGAATCGATCCGACAGTGTTTGGCAACCGTTCGTCGAGCGACTTCGGTTTTGAACGCAACATCGTCCCCGGTTCCCCACTCAAAATCACGCGAGAGAACGGAGAGATCGTCAACGCAAAATACCTGCCCTTTGACGACCATTTTATCCGAGCCGTCGATCCCGTGCTGAGCTTCATGTCGAATTCCGACGGCGACTGGATCCTGTTCACCCCGGAAGGCCTCTTCGACTCTTCCCCCGGCGCGAGCCGTTTGATCGGTTGGCAACGAAACCGTGGTTTCGATCAAACCGCTGAGTTCTTCGCCGCCCAACTTCTGCGTCGCAAATTACAACGCCCGGATCTCATCCAACAACGCGTCCGCGAAATCCTCGGCCGCAGCCCCGTCGCGGCAATACCCAACGCGTCCGCAAACAGTCCGATCCCCGATGCGGGCAGCGACGTTGCGATGCCGCCTGCGAACAACGCCCCCGCGGCCCCCGACCTTCGCGAACCCACCACCCTCAACCAAATCCTGCCGCCAAAGTTACGGATCGAAGGCGTTCCCGAGGACGGAAAAACTCGCGAGAGCGAAATCGAACTGGTTGTCACCGCCGCACCACTAAACGATCTCCGGGTCCGAGAAATCGTGGTGCTCTCGGGAGGACGCCCCACCGGAACGATCAAGAACATCGAACGCCTCGACAACGGGCAACTCGTCCTGACGACCCGCATCAAACTCAATGCGGGCGACAACGAACTGTCGTTCATCGCAACGAACGAAGCCGCATCGAGCCCGCGGAGAACGGTCAACATCACATGCACGGCGCAGCCACTCGCCGCCGGCGAACTGCAACCGCGGTTGTTCATCCTCTCGGTCGGAGTCTCCGATTACAAGAACGATGATTTTGATTTGAAATACCCCGCCGCCGACGCAAAGTCGTTCGCCGAGTTATGGAAACCGCAACAAGGCCCGTTTTATCGACAAGTCGAAACAAACGTACTCGTCGACAAGAACGCAACAACGACCGACATCCTCGACGGCATGGACTGGTTGATCTCATCGGTCACACAGCGAGACCTCGCGATGGTCTTCATTGCCGGGCACGCGACGTTTGACACTCGCAGCAACTATTATTTCTGTTCCCATGAGGTCGATCCCAAACGTCTGCGTTCCTCGGCGCTACCGTACCGAGCGATCGAACAGCTGATTCAAGATCTACCGTGCAAAGTACTGTTGTTCGCCGACACGTGTCATTCGGGAGCAGCAACGGGAGCGGTCGGCGCCACACGCGCGTTCGGCGAGGAACCGTGGAGCGAAATCGTGACCGACGAAATCGGTGCCGTGTTGTTTGCCAGCAGCAAACCGCGACAACTCAGCATCGAGTCGGACCTATGGGGACACGGGGCGTTCACCCGAGCGATCCTCGACGGCATGCAAGACGAATCCAGCGACGTCGACGGAGACGGTTTCATCAACCTGATCGAACTCGACCAACAGATCAGCAACCGAGTGCAAAAGCTAACCGAAGGCCAACAAACCCCATCCACCGCCAAACCCAGCACGATCGGTAATTTCAAATTAGCAACGATGCTAGGCGACGCAGAAAATTAAGAACCACCGCAGCAAGAAACGCGACTTCAGCCCGTAGCGAAAGTCGCCAACGGGCTGTT
>NZ_ANOH01000395.1 GCF_000346505.1 Aporhodopirellula sallentina SM41 | reverse complement strand
GGTCATGTTTTGCATGTCGGTATGGCTCCGGCCATTCTGCTCTCGGTCTTGGAAATACCGAGCTACGTGGGAGTGGAAACGTTAATCGGTTTTCCAGGCTGAGCATGCCGAACACCCGAGTGCTCACGCACTTCGGCTCACTTATTTGGGTGCGGAGTCACGATATTGGCGATTTTGGGCCAATCTTTACTGTGTTGGACGTGGCCGCGTGTGCCGACTTCGGTGAGGAATCTTTGTTCGTTTGGGGATGCGAGGCCGGCGGTGAGGTGGTGGTATCCGGGGCGGGTGCTGCGTACTTCGCCGATTCGTTTGATCAGATCAGCGATGCCGGTTTCGGGGATTACCCAGATCACAACACCCGGCTGTTTGCCGCTGGATCGAGGAAGGGATGGGATGGGGCCTTCGCTGTGGATGATTTCCCACGTCGATTTTGCTCGGCGAGGAGATCGATCGCTGGCGATCCAGCGAACCAGATCGTGATACAGCGTTGTATCTGTCGGCCCGACCCACCACCACGTCAGCTCGATCGCGGGCGATTCGTCGTCGGTTGATTCGAGAAACGGGTGGGTCATGACAGTTCGCTGAGTTTTCGCAGCAGTCGAGATCGGCTGATTCCCAGTCGTCGTGCCGCTTCGGCTTTGTTGCCATCGGCGGCCTCCATTGCTCGGGCGATCAGGCTCGCCTCATATTCGGCGAGCGTTGCGTCGAGCGACTCGAGTTTGAAATCGCGGGGCGACGGAGGTCGCGGTCCGATCGTGGTTTGACAACCGTTCGTGTCAACCAACGCGGTTTGGGTTTGCGACGGTCGGTACGATCGAATGGCCAGCGGCAAATGCTCTCGGCCGATGCGTTCGCCGGTCGCCATCTCGTTGGCAAATTGAATCGCCGCGGTCAGTTCTTCCCACTGACCCGGCCACGGGTAGGAACGAAGCAAATCGAGGGTCTCGCGAGAGAAACGCGTCGAACGCAACAATCCCGACGTCATCAACTCCAGGTCATCGGCTCGTTCCGAAAGGTCAGGAATTTCGACCGGGTACAACTGCATCGCATCGGCGAGCGGTTCGATCAACGGTGACGATGCGGTCGATTCCGAATCGAGGATCCCGATCAATCGCAGACGTGCGGGCCACATTTCGAGCCATTCTCGCAGCCTGCTCTGCCCGTCGGTCGGCATCTCACCCAATCGATCGAGAATCAGGGTGCCGGTAGTGTGTTGGTTCTCGCGAAGTTCCGCGACGACTGGTGATGCGTAGGCTTCGAGCAACTCGGCATCCATCAACGACGCGTCGAGGCAAACGAGAGCTTCGTTGGGCGATGACGCGTGATGCATCATCGACGCGAGATCGTTCGCACCGCAACCGTTCGGACCGGTGATCGACAGGTGACATCGAATGCGACACGCCAATTCGACTCGCGAGCGAAGTTGTCTCGATGCGGGCGATGTACCGGCGAGCAGCATGTTCGCCCGCCGGCTTTGGCGAGCTCTGAATTTCGCGATTTGTTCATCGAGTTTCGCCGATTCGCGGACTCCTTGCTCACCGAACCACAATGTCCACGGCACATCCGCGTCGTCGGTGAAGTCGCCGAGGCAACCGAGAATGAGCGGACCGTTGGTGGTCGCGGTTTCGGTTTCCTCGTCGGCTCTCGCGGCGAGTTTGACGAAATGAGCGGTTGCTTCGCGGACGGGGCTCGAGGGATTGGTCGCAGTCGCCCGCGTTTGTTCCTGCGTGGTTGTTTGGTCCGGCGACGATGGTGCGGCGGGGACATGCAACCGGCGTGTCAGATGACCGCGGTGAGTCGCGCCGTCTTCCCACATGACCGGATCGGGGATGATTGCGGCGGCAATCGGGGCGGTGATTTCCTCGTCCACCCCGAGCCACGCGAGCATTTCGGGGGAGACGTAAACGATCGTTCCGTCAGCGTCAATCAGCCAAAAACAGGCGGCTGTCGAAGCGAGCAATCGTTGTAGAGAAAGGGGCCGACCGCGTCGCTGCGGTGGCCCCGTCGTTTTCGAAGATGTTGTTCGGCTCAGAGCGATCTCGCCCTTCGTTTAGAATGTGTCCAGGATGAAGTGGTGTCCCTTGTGGAACCGGCGGTTACTTGGATAGTAGTTGTGCCACTTCTTATTATAGACAGGGATTCGCATCTCGGTCGGGTAGCGGTGATAGAGGCTATCGCTGCTCTTGAAGTATTCTTGCCCCCAGAAGTTTTGGGGGTAGTAGACGTAGGGGTAGTGGTAGAAACGGTTCCAATCAACGTTGGCAGCCGAGCTACCCCAGGCTTGACCGAAGGCCTGTTGGTTACCGTATCCGGCACCGGGGCCACCCATCGCACCGGCCATTCCCGGCGCGGGGACTTGGGCGGAAGCGGTCGAGCAGGTTGCCGCGGAAATCGCGATGACGCCGCAGGCGATGGACAATAGTACGAATCGACGAATCACGTGTATTTCCCGTTAGGCGACACGAGCACCACCGCCGCGATCGGTGAAAAGCCGATGGCGAAGGGAAACTGGTGCTCAGAGATGGCTACCGCTTTGTCGTCTCTTGACGTTGGGAAATGAGTCTCGCATGAGACCCGTCAGTTGAACCACAGATCGCGTGTTGGATCTGTGGTGGCCCCCAATTCATCGCTGTGACAAAGCACTTCACCTGAATCATCGGCACAACCCGGTCGATCGGTTGAGCCCTTTCTACCGTGAAAATCGGAACTCAGGGGATTTAGGGGACTCGCGCTAATGTTCCAACGCGGCTCGTTTGTCGGGAAGGTGGTAGTGGATCTTCTCAAAGATCCTGCTGAATAAGGATCTTTGGCAAGATCCACTACCCAAAAGCAGAGCTGAGGTTAGCTATTAAGCTTGGCCGGCCAACTGCAGGCCGTCGAGTAGCTCGATCGCGGCGTCGGATTTATTGAGCACGTAGTAGTGGATTCCGGGAACGCCATTTTCGAGCAGGTCGATCGTTTGCTCGCGAGCGTGCTCGACGCCGACTCGGAATTGGTGTTCCGGAGAATCGTCACGGCCCATTTCGGCAGCCAAACCTGCTGGGATTGCGGCTTTGCACATTCCCGCTATCCGTTGGGCTTGCTTGAAATTCGTAACCGGCAGAACGCCTGGCACGATCGGGATGTTGATTCCCGCGGCGACACAATCATCCCGGAAGCGATAGAAGTCCGCGTTGTCGTAGAACAACTGCGTGATGATGATGTCCGAACCGGCGTCGACCTTTCGTTTCAGATTATCCAGGTCGGTCTTCGCGTCCGGGGCCTCTTGGTGGACTTCCGGGTAACCGGCGACCGCGATCCCGAGATGGTCAAAACGGGCACGGATCAGTCCCACGAGTTCGTTCGCATATCGCAAACCACCTTCGGTTACGGTGAACTCCGTCGAACCCTTCGGCGGGTCCCCACGCAGGGCGACGATGTAATCCACGCCGAGGTCGGTCGCCTTTTGCAGGTAATCGCAGAGTTGTTCGGTAGTGGAGCCCACGCAGGTCAAATGCGAGGCCACCGGCAATTTGGTGATCTCTTTCACGCGGGCGAGCACGTCCAACGTCGTTCGTTGGCTCGATCCGCCGGCTCCGTAGGTGCACGTGAAGTATTTTGGCCGAAACTGCATCAACCGTTCCACGTTCTCGCACAGTGCGTCGATGCCCTGTGGAGTTTTCGGTGGAAACAATTCGAAGGAAATGGCACAGCCGTCGGAGCTGTATTGATCGGCCAGGGTCATGCGTTTTCGTTGAATAATGGGACCAGATGGAACGTTCGACAACGAAAAAGGGCTGGCGATATCTCGTCGCCCCTCTCGTTGGGAGTGTCCCAGTATAGGCGGATTCGGATTCCTGCCAACTTCCTTCACACAATTCCTATTTCGAAAGCAGGAATCGGGCCGCCCAGGTGTTCAGGAGGCCGGAACCACCCATTGGATTTCAGAGATCGGGTGTTCAGGCGTCAGCGTCATCGAATTCGGACGCGGTGATGACGAGCGACGTTCGGCGGGGGGATCCGACGCCGGCTGAGCGTCCGCGAGGATCAAGAAAGTGCTGACGGGCATCGCGTGAAGATGGTCATGCGACGAGTCGTTGCGATTCTGCGGGTCGCTGGGCTTTTCAAAAAGAGTGCAGCGTAGATGCGTCGGGCGTCCAGACGGCGTTGCGATTTCAAAGAACCACCACGCGTGCCCGCCTTCGCTGCGGCGGCCGATCCATTGGTATCGTTTGGCGACTTCGGTGCCTTGGGGCTGTTTTGATGTGTTGGTTGGCGATTGAAGATCGTTCAGCTTTCCGAAACCGATTCTACGTCGGATCACCGAAAGGCCGGCTCGCTCGAGTGCGGCTTCGTCAGCAAGAATTACCGTAGCGGATTGCGACGAAACCGATTGCAGCAACCGTTGTTCATCAGCGATTCGCAATCGCAGCGCGACCTCGACCTTTCGTGTCGACGCGTTCCACTGCACCTCAGCGAGTGATTCGGCGGAAGGGTGCAGCAGCACGGTCGAAAGGAAGGCGAACGTGATCGCGAGCATTACTGCGTCACCTCTTCGGCGTTGGCGTTTTTCGGTTGACGCTTGCGATCTCGTTTCCGACGGTTTTTCTGATTCCGTTTCTTTGGCTGAGAATCCTTGGTGACCGATGATTCCGTATCGGCGTCGGCATCGGCGGTTGTGGACTCGACATCGGACTCGGTGTCGGTTGTTTCGTCAGCATTCTCCTGGTCGTCGTTTTTCTTCTCGCTGTCTTTCTCGCTGGCTTTTTCGTCGTCGCCCTCATCGCTGTCGTCTTTTTCGTCGTCGTCCTTGTCGCCGCGAGCCTTTTGCATCTCGTTCTTCTTCGTTTCCTTCTTGAAGAGTTGGAAACGGGATGGTTCGAGTTTAGGGGGCCAGTGATTGTTGGCGGTGTTGGTGTCCGCGAGTTCGCGTTTGGGATCCAATTCGAGTCGGACGATCTCTTTTTCGGTCAGCAACAGCTTTTGGACTTCTTTGGAGTTGCGCCGCCAGATCTCGGGTGGAAACACGAAGTGTTCTTGCGTGTTGTCGGCGTAGTGGACTCGCAATGGGATCGGCATCACGAGGCCGCCCTTGTTGGCGAATTTGATGACGTAGAACCGAGTGGTCCGCCGCAGCAACGCTCGTTGATCGTCGTCGAGACTGTCGAGGAATTTCTGGTACGCCTTCCGGTCTGACTCTTCGACTTTGTCTTCGTCGTACTCGGGTGAGTTGTAGAAATCCTTGAGGCCGGGTTGCCAATCGATCCGGCGTCGTAGGTTTCGGTTGCGTTCGGTGGTCGGCGTGTCTTCGCGTTTTTCCTCTTCGAGCCGTTTGCGTTCGTACGACTCGTCGGGATCTCCGCTGTCGATCACGAACAACTCGACCGAATCGATGGCCAGGTCAACATGATCGGTGCTGTAAAACCACCCTCGCCAAAACCAATCCAGGTTCGTGCCGGAGGCGTCTTCCATGCTGCGGAAGAAATCAGCAGGCGTGGGGCGTTTGAATTTCCAACGTCGGCAGTATTCGCGGAACGCGTAGTCGAATCGTTCGCGGCCGAGCACCGTTTCGCGGAGGATATTGAGTGCGGCGGCGGGTTTGGCGTAGGCGTTGTTGCCGAATTGCAGGATCTCGTCGCTGCCGGTCATGATCGGTCGTTGGTGTCCGCCTCGCATGTATGGCACGATCTTTTCGGCGGGACCGCGGCTCGATGGGTAATCCTCTTCCCACTCTTGTTCGGAGAGATATTGCAGGAACGTGTTGAGGCCTTCGTCCATCCACGTCCATTGTCGTTCGTCGCTGTTGACAATCATCGGGAAGAAATTGTGCCCGACCTCGTGAATGATCACGCTGATCAAACTGTACTTGGTCGCCTTGCTGTACGTGCCGTCGTCTTCGGGGCGAGGACCGTTGAAGCAAATCATCGGATACTCCATCCCGTAGACCGGCCCGTTGACGCTGATGGCGACCTCGTAGGGGTAGTCGAACGTGTATCGTCCGTAGACTTCGAGGGTGTGTGCAATGGACTCGGTCGAGTATTGACTCCACAGCGGTTCGGCTTCGTTCGGGTAGTACGACATCGCCGTCACGGTGCGGTCGCCGATTTGAACCGGCATCGCGTCCCAGATGAACTTACGGCTGGCAGCCCAAGCGAAATCGCGAACGTTGTCGGCGTGGAACGACCAGGTCTTCGTGCCTTCGGCGGCAGCCGACTTCTTCGACTTGTTCTTGCCTTTCTTCTTCGCCTTTGAATTCTTCTTCGCCGGCGAACCGGCGGACTCGTTGGCTTTGGCTTCTTCCGGCGTGACGATGAACGTCGGTTTGTTACTCTCTTCGATCGAGGCGAGCCGTTCTGCCCATTCTTCTTTCAACACCGAGTCGGGGTTGGACAGCGTTCCGGTTGCCGCGACGACCATGTCGGCCGGGACGGTGATGTTGACGTCGTAGTCACCGAGTTCCAACGTGAACTCACCGCTGCCGAGGAATTGATCGTGTTGCCAACCGGTGTAGTCGGTGTACGCGGCGACGCGGGGGAACCACTGAGCGATTTCGTAGATCGTGTTGCCGTCTTCAAACAGTTCGTATCCGCCTCGGGCGCGGATCATTTTGGCGTCGACGATGTTGTAGTGATAGGCAATCGCGATCTGCGTCGATTCGCCAGGCGGCAATGGCTCGGGCAGGTCGATCCGCATCATCGTGTCGACGACGAGGTAGGTAAGGTCTCGAGATGTGTTGTCTGTCCCGATTTGTTCGACCGAGTCGATTTTGTACCCGCCGTCAAACGCGGACTGGGCGAGTAGGGTTTGTACCGATTTGAAAGGCGAACGCCCCGCGAGAGAAGGGGCCGTTTGGCTTTGAACGGCGGCCGAGTCGTTGCGGAATCGGTTTTGGTCGAGTTGGACCCAAACGTAGGTCAGCGTGTGCGGCGAATCGTTGTGGTAGGTGATGCGGCAATCACCGGACAGGCTGCGGTCGACGTCGTTGAGGGTGACGTCGATTTCGTAGTCCGCTCGTTGTTGCCAATAGAGAGGACCGGGGGCTCCTGATGCCGTGCGGTAGACGCCGGGTGTCGGCAGCCAACGTTGGATCGGGTGAAACGGATCGCGGGCGTCGCCGTGTTTGGAGTTGTGCAGCGGTTGTGCGAAGACGGAGCCGGTTGAGATGATCCCAAATACAACGAGCCAAACGAATCGAACCACAGAGCACCTCGAGTTGAGAGATTTGAAAGCGGCCATCTTAGTCACAGATGCTACGAATTCAGCCCCCGATGCGGCGAACCGGCTCGAAGTTTGGCCCAGTGGTAGGGATCTCCAAAGCCATGGGGCGGTAAGGTTTTGCGAAATCCCGTTAGCTCGAAAGAGCCGCGATTTGTTGGGGTTTTGGAATGTGCGCAAAGCGGCGCGAGGGCTGCAGGCAAATGCCGGGACGGATTTTTCTGGCTCTGCAGTGCCGCAACATGTTGCAGCAGACATCGCCGACGTCGCCCGACTTCGATGGCCTGAATTCTAGCGAATCGAGCTACCGGAAGCGGAGTGTCGAATCGCAAGATGCATAAGAGTAGTGATATGTAATAGCCCGACGTGCGAGCGAGTGGTTGTGTGTGATCCCTCGCTAGCCGGGCTATCGATTTATTCGTCAAACGGGCAGCCAAAGGCGACCTAGTTGCCGCTGCACGTCGCCTACGGCTACCGGCTAAACGAAAACAGGCTGACTCTTGATTAAATCGACAAACCGCCAAGACTTTCGGTGATTCAAGAGCCCTTCCAAAACTCTTGACGAGTTTTGCTACCCGAAAACTAGGCTTTGACGCACCACTATGCGTTGGCTGGTGTTTCCGCCAACGCTTCTTCGCGAACCCAGCAGGCGGCGGCGTGCGGTTTTCCGGGGAGTTCGGGGCGGTCGGTGGTGCAGCGATCGATTTTAACTGGGCAACGATCGGCGAACGCGCATCCGGGATAGTACCGGTCGGGCGACGGTACCTCGCCTGAGAGAACGATGCGTTGTCGTTTGGCTGCAACCTCGGGATCGGGGACCGGGACGGCCGACAGCAAGGCTTCCGTGTACGGGTGCTTGGGGCCGGCGTAGAGGTCTTCCGATTTGGCGAGTTCGACGATCCGGCCGAGGTACATCACACCGACTCGCGTTGCGATATGACGAACGACAGCGAGGTCGTGTGCGATGAACAGATACGACAACCCGAGTTTCTGCTGCAGGTCCATCAACAGGTTGATGATCTGGGCTTGGATCGAAACGTCGAGAGCCGAGACCGGTTCGTCGCACAAAATGATGTCCGGTTGAACGGCGAGAGCGCGTGCGATGCCGATCCGTTGTCGTTGCCCGCCACTGAATTCGTGGGGATAACGGTTTAGGAAACGTGGGTTCAAACCGACGAGTTCCATCAACCGGAGGACTTCGAGTTTGCGGTCGCGACCTTTGGCGAGCGAGTGAACGACCAGCGGTTCGCCGATGATCGCGCCGACAGTCATCCGAGGATTGAGCGATGCAAAAGGATCCTGGAATACCATCTGCACGCGACGTCGATAGGGCAGCATCGCTGCGTCCGACATTCCCGCGATTGAGACGCCGTCAATCTGCACGTCACCGCTGGTCGGTGGAACCAGGTTGATGATCGCTCGGGCGGTGGTGGATTTGCCGCATCCCGATTCGCCGACGAGGCCGAGGGTTTCGCCGCGGCCGATGTCGAACGAGATACCGTCAACAGCGCGGATGACCCCTTTTTGTGAGTTGAACAACGAACCGCGACGAAAGGGGAAATGCACCTTCAGATCACGAACGCTCAACAGCGGTGTCTCGTTGGATTCTACGGCGTCGTTCATTGACCGTTCTCCGAATGGTTGGCATTCGCGGTATGGGAGTCAGTGTTGCTCAGATCCGCGTGGCAGGCGGCCAGGTGCGGCTCGCCGCCGAGGTCCGCTCTCGGCGTCAGCAACGGGGCCTCGTTTTGACAGCGATCGAATCGGTGGTCGCATCGGTCGCGGAAGGAACATCCAAGAATCGGTTGGGAAAGATCCGGTGGTTGACCGGGAATCGCCGCGAGCGGTTCGTCACGATTGGATTCCACGTTCGGCAGCGAACCGAGCAGTCCGATCGTGTAGGGGTGTTGCGGTCCGGCGAACAGCGTCCGCACGTCGGCTTTCTCGACGATCCGGCCTGCGTACATGACGAGGACACGATCGGCGACACCTGCAACCACGCCGAGGTCGTGCGTGATCAAAACAATCGCTGTCCCTTTTCTTTCCTGCAGGTCAGCGAGCAACTCCATGATTTGTGCTTGGATGGTCACGTCGAGTGCGGTCGTCGGTTCGTCGGCGATCAGCAGTTCCGGTTCGCACGACAGTGCCATCGCGATCATCACGCGTTGCCGCATCCCGCCGCTGAATTGGTGCGGGTAGTCACGCAGGCGTTTTTCCGGGGCGGTGATGCCAACGAGGCCTAGCATCTCGATCGCGTGGCGACGTGCTTCGTGCCGCGTGACGCTGAGGTGCAACCGCGTCATTTCGGTGAGTTGCTGCTCGACCGTCATCAACGGGTTGAGCGCCGTCATCGGATCTTGAAAAATCATCGCGATGTGACGTCCGCGGATGTCTTGCAGTTCGCGGTCCGACATCGTCAACAGGTCTCGACCGCCGAACAGAGCCCGACCGCTATCGACGTTGCCCGGCGGTTTAGGAACGAGGCCCATCATCGCCAGGTTCGTGACGCTCTTGCCGCTGCCGCTCTCGCCGACGATTGCGACGGTTTCACCGGCCCGGACGTCGAAGGAGACGCCGCGGACGGCACGGACCATGCCTTCGTCGGTCTTGAAACTGACGTGCAGGTCGTCGACTCGCAAGATCGGATCATCCGACGCGTGCGACTCAGTGGGATCGGTTTGGGAGGCTGTTTGCGTCATGATCGGTTCTTCATTTTCGGGTCCAAGGCGTCACGGAGTCCGTCGCCCAAAAAGTTCAGTGCGAACAAGGTCAACGCGAGGGCAGCACCGGGGAAGACCACCACCCACCAAAACAGTTTGACGATCGAGAGGGCTTCCACCCCGTCGTTGAGCAGCAGTCCGAGCGAGACGTCGGGCGGCGAAACGCCCAGACCGAGGAACGACAAGAACGCCTCGAACAGCATCACCGATGGAATCGTGAGCGTTAAGTAAACGATCACCACGCCGAGAGTATTGGGCACGACGTGTCGGAAGATGATCCGGCCCGGCGACGCACCGACCGTGCGTGCCGCCTCGACAAATTGTTCGTGCCGCAACGAGAGGACTTGGCCTCGTACGACCCGTGACATGGTTAACCAGTAGATCGCACCGATGATGATGTAGAAGATCGTGATTTGTTCGATGCCGTATTGATCGAGAATTTTCTTGACGCTGTCTTCGCCGAGGAACGTCACCAGAAAAATCACGACGAAGATGAACGGGATCGAATACAGCATGTCAACGATCCGCATCATTATCGCGTCCACCGTGCCGCCGAGATAACCGGCGATCGCACCGTAACTGACACCGATGATCAGGCTGACGATTGTCGCAACGATGCCGACGACCAATGATACTCGCGAACCCCAAAAAACCCGCGAGAGCAAGTCACGGCCGAGTTTGTCGGTGCCGAACAGCGACGGCACGGCCCAATCGCCGAAGATCGCAACGCGGATGCGGCACATCGTGAACGCGACGGGGCCGAGTTGGTTCCACAGTTGATTGAACGGGTGTTCGACGGAGGCTCGTTTTTCGAATGCGTCGAGCTTCTCGGCACGTTCGACCGGATCGTCGATCGAGAGGATCTCGGATCGTTCTTGCTCGACGGATGCTTGGTATTTTGCGAGCTGCGCCGTCAAACGGCCGTCTTCGAATTTCAGTCCTTCGCGGCTGCCCATCACGACCGAGTCGAAATTCGGCGGCAGGAAACGCCGATTGTTGAGGTCTTTGTCGGCCGGGCTTTGCAGCGGTAGCAGCGGTGTGAAAATCGCCGCCAACATCAAGATCACGAGAAACACGAGCGACGCCATGGCGGCTCGGTTGCGACGCAGTCGGCGCCACGCGTCCTGCCATAACGAGACGCCGCGGATCTCGCGGGACTCCTGCAAGATGCGTGACAAAGCGGCTTCGTCGGGAGCTTCCGTTTGACGCGACGGCAGCGATGGGGATGGCGATTCACTCATTGCAATTTCACCCGCGGGTCAATCACGGCGTAGGATAGGTCGACCAACGAATTCATCACAAACAACAGCACCGTGTAAGTAAGGACCATGCCCATCGCGAGCGTGTAATCACGCTGCGTTGCGGCGTAGATGAAGTGACTGCCGATGCCGGGGAGGGCGAAGATCTTTTCGAGCACCAGTGATCCGGTCAGGACACTCGCCGTCGCCGGGCCGAGGTAGGAAACCACCGGCAACAACGCACCGGGGAGAACGTGTTTCAGAATCACCGTGCTCTTGGGCAGCCCTTTCGCAAACGCCGTTCGCACGTGTTCGCGGCCGAGCACTTCTAGCATTCCGGCGCGAGTCAACCGGGCGATGTAAGCGGCGACGGGGGCACCCAAACACAACGCGGGCAACGCGACCTGACGCAGCGTCCCCCAACCGGCCGCCGGGAAGATCGGGATGATGAAAACGAACAGCAGAATCGCCAGCGACGCGAGCACGAAGTTCGGTATCGCGATCCCGAGCACCGCAGTCCCCATCAATGCGAGGTCACCGGCCGAACCCCGGTAGACCGCCGACACGACGCCCGCCGTCACGCCGAGTGTAAGTGCAAAGACGAGAGCGAGAATCGCTAGCGAAGCCGACACCGGGAACCCTTCGGCGAGGACTTCGTTGACCGTATAGTCTTCCAACCGGATCGAAACACCGAGGTCGCCCCGCGTGACAATGCCCACCAAGTAATCGGTGTACTGTTCGATCGGCGGCGCGTCGAGGTTGTAACGTGCCCGCAGTTGTCGCTCGATCGCGGGAGGCACGGTTCGTTCGCTACTGAACGGGTTGCCGGGAACGGCCCGCATCAGGACAAACGACACGGTGTAAACCGCCCACACCGTGAGCAGCATCCAACCGAATCGCCGGATGGCATAACTGAATAAATCTGTCACCGGGCGGTCACCTTTTCGTTGGGAAGTTGGCTCGGGGCGGTGGGACGGATGATCGAGGGCAGTTTTGAAAGTGGGGCAGGCGCCGACAGCAGGCGATCGGCGATGAACAGGTCACGCCCGTTGGGTTTGCCGGCGACCTCGGCATCGGTCTGCTGATCCGAGCCGTCGTCGATGCTCATCAAGTGCAGCGGGTGCAGATCCTGCGGGCTAGGGAAGAAGCCTTTGATCCGCGGTTTGACCATGTTGATGCCGACATAGAAGTACAACGGAATGACCGGCATCTCGTCGATCCAGATCGCCTCGGCTTGGGACAGCAATTGCATGCGTTTCTCGGCGTCGCTTTCGGCGGCGGCTTCTTTGAGCAACTGGTCGAATTCGGCGCTCGACCATCCCGTGCTGTTTTGAGGCCCGTCGGTCAGCCACAGATCCAGGAACGTGTTGGGATCGGCGTAGTCGGCGATCCAGCCCGCACGTGCGATGTCGTAATCGATTTGGTTCGTCTTATCGAGGAAGCTGCCCCATTCCATGTTCTGCAGTTCGAGTTTGACGTTCAGGTTGTTCTGCAGTTGTTGCTGCACGACCTCCGCGATCGCCCGGTGGCCTTCACTCGTGTTGTACAGCAGCGTGATTTTGGGGATTCCGCGTCCGCCGGGGTAACCCGCATCGGCGAGCAGTTGTTTGGCGGCGTCGACGTCTGGTTTGAAACCCGGTGGCGGTTCGTATCCGACAATGCCAGGAGGTACCAACGCATACGCCGGAACCTGTCCCGCCTTGGCGACTTGATCAACAATCTGTTGCCGGTCGATCGCCATCGAAAGTGCGCGGCGAATGCGAGGGTCGTCGAGCGGTTTGCGGGTGGTGTTGATGCGGAAGAAGTAAACCGACAACATCGGCGCGGCGTAAAAGTCGTCTCGCTGTTTCAGTGTTTCCAGCAATGCCGTCGGCGGATCGGTGACCCAATCGATTTGACCGGTCTCATACATGTTCAGCGCCGTGTTTTGTCCCTCGGTCGACAACGCGTCGATGGTTTCGATCGCGACCGAATCGGCGCCGAACCAACGCGGGTTTTTGACCAGCCGAACGCGGTCTCGCAAACGTCGCAAACCGACCACGTAGGGACCGTTGGAAACGATGTTTTCCGCTTTGGTCCACATCGGTGCTCCGTGTTTCTCGATCACGTGACGCGGGACGGGGAACAACGGGTAGTAGGCCGCGAGGCTGGGGAAGTATGGCAACGGGTCTTCGAGATTGACGACAAAAGTATGTTCGTCGGGCGTTTCCATGCCGCCGAGTTTCGAGAACGCGACCAAGACGTTGTGCACCCGCTGCGTGTCCTCATCCGCGACGGGCGAGTCCATGTCGGCGGTAAAGGTTTGCCGCGTCGTCGGGCCGTCCCAATCGATGTCGCCGTTTTCATCCTCCTCGGCAATGTCGAGAACAAACACCCACGACTCCTGCCAATTCAGCATCGCTTCTTCGCGGTCATCTTCGGTGACGTCCTCGGCCAACTCCGGTTCGGGCGGCTTTCGGATTTCCCGCAGCGTGCCATAGAGCATTGTGCCGCGGGGAAAGTTCTGAATGTTCAACTCGCCGGTGTCGGCTTCGGTCGTTCCGTCGGGATTGGGTCGGTCGAACAGTTCCACTTCGCAGCGGTCGCCGACGTTGACGACGCCCGAGCTGAACTGTTCCGCAAAGGGGACACTGAACAATTGAAAGTTGTATTCACAGGCGGTCGCCGGATGCAGCATCCGAGTCCACGACCAAACGAAGTCTTCCGAAGTGATCGGCACGCCGTCGGACCAAACCGCGTCGTCACGCAAGTGAAACGTGTAGGTGAGTTTGTCGTCGGAGACCTCGTAACTTTTCGCGACGGCCGGTTGCGGCGACATCGGCTGCAAACCGGAAACCGGGTCGGGATCGCCGTCAGGCAACATCTGTAGCAGACCGGAAAACATGCCGAACAGGATACGGCTTTCGGGTTGCCCGGTCGCCCGGTGCGGGTCGAGTGTTTTTGGGTCGGTGCCGTTTTGAATGCTGAAATCTGCCGGCGGCATGGAGTCAAAACGCGTCGCCCATACGACTGCAATCCCCATGACCACCACAGCGAGAATGACAAATAAACGTCGCAGTTCTGGAGGCATGTTGTTGACGTTTGGTGTTCAGGAGGAAGGCGGACTTAACGAGGCAGGTCGCCCGCGGCGTCAGGCGAACAGGCATTCAGACGCGGTGTCGAGACATCCTCGCGTTGTGCGTCGACGCAAAGACGCGGCGATGTTTCAACGAGCTCGCGGGGCGAACGGCGGCTGTGGAAACGTTCTCTCGAAAGCATTGCGATGAAAGCAGGAAGGCGATTGCTGGCGGAGGGAGATTAGGAACCGGTGGGTGGGCGGCAGGTTGGCCAATGATAACGCAGTCCGAAGGCGCGTGTAGCAACCGACGTTCTTTTCGAACGTCGATCGTCGCTAACACGCCGCTGTCGGTCGCTACGGGCAGGCTATCGGTGGATTGCCACGAATTGCAGTCGCGTTTGCGTCCCAGCCGAGGGGGCGGTTCGCTTTACGAAAGCACGCCGGCGACGGCGCCGCACAACCAATCCATCCGGTCTTCGTCCATACCGGCAACGTTGATCCGACCGCTGCCGACCACGTACACGCCGTACTTGGTTCGCAACTCGTCGGCTTGCATTGCCGTCAGGCCACTATAGGAGAACATGCCTTTTTGTTTCAACAGAAATGAGAAGTCCGGTGCACCGGCTTGTTTGGCCATGCCTTCGACGAACTTTTCTCGCAGTTGCGTGATGCGAATCCGCATCTCGTCGAGTTCTGTTTTCCAGAGCCGCGTCAACTCTTGGTCGGCCAAGATCGTTGCAACGATTGCTGCGCCGTGTCGTGGCGGGTTGCTGTAGTTGGACCGAACGAGCACTTTCAATTGGCTGAGCGATGCCGAGGCGGCGGCCGGGTTGGATGCGACCAGTCCGATCGCGCCGACGCGTTCGCTGTAGAGACCGAAGTTCTTGCTGTACGAAGAGCACACGATCGCTTCGGCGCACTTGTCCAATACCGTATGCAGTCCAACGGCGTCCGCCTCGAGTCCGTCACCGAACCCTTGGTAGGCGAAGTCGAGAACCGGGATCAGACCTTGCGAACTGATCACGCGAGCGATCTCTTGCCACTGCTCGGCAGTCGGATCGACGCCGGTCGGGTTGTGGCAACACGCGTGCAACAGGACCGCGTCGCCAGGACGCGTCTTGTCGCGAAGGTCGCTCAGCATGCCTTCGAAATTCAGACTGCGGCGATCGTCGGCCAGGTACGTGTACGATTCGACCGGTGCGCCGGCGGACTGCATGATCGCGTTGTGGTTGGCCCACGTCGGCGAAGGCAGGAAAACCCGCGTCGGTGAACACTGGCGAGCCAGGAATTCGCCGGCCACGCGGAGGGCTCCGGTTCCACCAGGTGCCTGCACCATCGCGATTCGGTCCGATTCAACGCGGTCACCAAAGACCAACTGTTGGACCTGCGAGCGATAATCGGGCTGCCCGTTGATCGGCAGGTATCCCTTGGTTTTTTCGCTTTCGATGAGCTGCTTTTCGGCTTCCTTGACGCATTTCAAAATCGGTGTCACACCCGAGGCGTCTTTGTAAACGCCAACCGAGAGGTTCATTTTTTCGCTGCGGGTATCAGCAGCGAATGCTTCGGTCAGCCCCAAAATGGCATCAGGTGGGGCCAACGGAATGGAATCGAAACGGTGGGGAGCGGCGGTGGCCGATTCGGTCGCGGTCATGCGGCAATCAACACATCGGAAAGGAAATTGCGGGGAATGTTAAGCAGACAATTCCCAATCCTAGCGAACCGATCGCAAAATCAGTAGGGCCGATCGGGAGGACCGGGGCGAAAGTATCTCGGCGATCGCCACATCGCCCGAATTGAACCCCGCCGCCACCGAGCAGCTTTTGAATCGGTTAGCCTGAATGGACTAACGATTCAGAACGCGTGGGAGAATACGCGTCACTCGTGAAGCTACATCAGTTGAGAAAGGGGCAGAATGCAGGAAGCACGACAGAAGATCACCACGTTGACGGATGCTTTGTCGGGGGTGATCCAGGGAAACCGCGACAGCATCGAAGTTTTGATCATCGCGATGTTGTCCAACGGTTCGGTGTTGATGCAGGACGTTCCCGGCGTCGGCAAAACGACTCTCGCGAAAGCGGTCGCCAAAGCGATCGATGTCGAGTTCCACCGCGTCCAGTTCACACCGGATTTATTGCCGGCGGATATCTTGGGCTCATCGATCTATAACCCGAACGAAGGCACGTTTCGTTTTCGGCCCGGCCCGGTGTTTTGCCATGTGTTGCTGGCCGATGAGATCAACCGGGCTTCGCCACGGACACAGTCTGCGCTTTTGGAAGCGATGAGTGAAATGCATGCCACCATCGAAGGCGTGCAGCATGACCTGCCGTCGCCGTTTCTCGTCCTGGCGACTCAAAATCCGGTCGAATTTCATGGCACGTATCCGTTGCCCGAGGCGCAGCTCGATCGCTTTCTCGTGCAGTTGGAACTCGGATATCCCGACGCCGAAACCGAGGTCAAAATCCTCCACGCTCAGGCACTCGAACATCCGATCGAACGGTTGACCCCGGTGCTGACCAAAGACGAGGTGATCGCGTACCAGGCGATGGTGCGAAACGTCCGCGTCGACGAATCGATCTCGCGCTACATCGTCAGCATCATTCAGGAAACGCGTGACGAACCGCGGCTGAAACTCGGCGTCAGCCCGCGAGGCTCGTTGATGTTGTTCCGGGCCAGCCAAGCGGCGGCGTTCGTCGCCGGACGCGATTTCGTTTTGCCCGATGATGTGCAGCGGTTGGCACCGCACGTGTTGGCCCACCGTTTGATCATGACCCCGAAAGCGAAATACAGCGGGGCGTCGGCGGACGAGATGGTTGCCGAGATTTTGCAACGCGTGAAAGTTCCGTCATGAATTGGGAATGGTCGTTCGTTTATCGATACTCGCGGTTCCTGTGGATGTATCGTTTCACGACGGCGGGGAAGTGGTTGTGTGCGGGGATGATCTTCTCCGCGATGATCGGCAGCGCCTCGGTCGAGACTCCGATCTACCAAGCCTTCTGCGCGTTGATGGCGTTCTTCTTCATCGACCGATTGATCGGTGCCGCGACGAGGCCGCGATTGCAGGTCCGGTGTGAACTGCCCGAAAAGACGACAGCGGGCGAGTTGTTCGCCGCCAACATGACGGTGCGGAACGTCGGCAAACGCCCGGCCTACGATGTCGGCGTCGCGTTCTTTGGGTTGCCCGACAGCGTCGAGATGATCGATGCAGAGGAGACGCACCCGCAATTGCCGGCCGGTGAAGTTTGGAAGACGGATGTTCGCATGCGGGCTCGCCGACGAGGCATTCATCCGTTGCCACGGCCACGCGGCTATTCGACGTTCCCGTTTGACTTGTTCCGAGACGGTCGCAGTGAATCCGAGAAAGCCGATCTGCTCGTCCTGCCGAGTTTTCATCCGTTGGCTGAAATGAACCTTCCCGTCGGTGCCCGCTACCAACCCGGAGGCGTGGCGTTGACGTCGAACATCGGTGAGTCGCCAGAATACATCGGCAACCGTGAATACGTGCCGGGTGACCCGGCGAGACGAATCGACTACCGGTCGTGGGCTCGATTGGGACGCCCGGTCGTGCGTGAATACCAGGAGGAGTATTACTGCCGCGTGGCGTTGGTGTTGGATACCTTCGTGCCGCCGGGGCGCAAAGCCACCGCGGATGGTTTTGAAGACCTCGAATCCGCGATCAGCATGTCGGCGTCGATTGCCGACGCGCTGTCACGTGGCGAGTACCTGATCGATCTCTTCGCGGCGGGACCGGAGTTGTATGTCTTTCGAGCCGGTCGTCACACAGCGCACTTTGACAATGTTTTGGAAATTGTCGCGGGAGTTGACGCGTGCCGAAAGAACCCGTTCGGAACGGTCGCCCCGGCGCTCGCCGATGAGTTGACGAATATCTCGACGGTGGTCGGCGTTTTCTTGGACTGGGACGCGTCCCGGCGTGAGTTGGCTCGTGTCGCGATGCAGCGTGGGTGCCGTGTGAAGATCATCGTCGTGCGCGACGGCGAAACGACCGAACCGATTGATCTGGATGAAGGCGACGTGGTTCAGATGAGCGTCGCGGAAGTCCGTGAGGGGGCGTTTGAATCGCTATGAGTAATCCTGCAAAAAATACTGCGAACAATCCTACCAACAAGGCTTGGCAGAGCGGCGGGGCAGGATCGCTCACGCGAAATCCCGTTGCCCGCAACCCGCAGCGGTTTGTCGGGGCGTTGTTGGTGATCTTGCAAGCCGTCGCGTTGGGGATGTTCTTCAGGACTCCCGTGTTCAGTTCCGTGGTGGTCTTGGCGGTCGTGTACGCGAGCGTGACGAAAACGCGTCTTGTGTCGGCACGGTTGGCGTTGCGGATACCGATCACGTTGGTGGTGATGTATGCGATCCAGCGAACTTTGACGCCGATTTCGTGGGTGGCGGGTGAGCGAAGTTTTTTGATTCCCGACGCGGCGTTGATCGTCGAATACCTGTTGGTCTACCAGGTGTTGCGTTTTTACGTGCGAAGCGAAGACGACGCGTTGCCGAGTTTCCTGCCGATCTTGGCGATCGTCGCGGTCGTCTTTATCGGCGACGTGCGAGTCGACCCGCAGGGCCGTGCGGGGTACCAGGTTGTGGCGTTGCTGTTGGTGGTGTTGTCGATCGCCTATTTCATGGCCGGTCGTCACTTTCCTGTTTCAGGGGGACAGTTGCACTTTTCGAGGTATTTCTCGCGTCGGCATCTGGTCTGGTTGGCTGCGGTCGGTTTCGTTTGTGCTGCCGTGTCGTGGGCGTCGGCGAGTGGACTGTATCGGTACGCTCGCCAGATCGAAAACACGATGAACGCGTTCATCAATCCGTCGATGCGCCGCGACTCGGTCGGCTTTTCCGGAAACGGACGTCTCGGCAGCGTGGCTCGGCAAAAAGGATCACAGGGGAAACGTGTGGCCCTGCGTGTTTATTCGGACCAGCAACCTGGGTATCTGCGTGGCAAAGCGTTCGGCTACTACCAGCAGTGGCAATGGCAGCGTCGGACAAAACCCGTCCGAGTGATGCCGAAAACCCTCGTCACCGAACTACCCAACGGCAACGAGATGACGTTTGTGCTCGATCGTTTCGAAGCTGGCGAAGCGGCTGAACGCGAGATTTCCGATCCATCGAACGATGCCGCCGACCGCTCGCCACCCGAGGCTCGGTTCGATGTCTGGCCGGATCAGTCGTTTCGTGAGGTGCTGTTCACCCCGTTAGGCGTCAACCAATTGCGGGCCCCGGTCGATGAAGTTTCGATCGACGCGTATCGGATCGTTACCGCGGACACGCTCCCGCCTGAAACGAACTATGTCGTGTGGCGATCGGGCCACGGCGGGGTGGATTCGATCGATGAACCGACGATCACGGAGGAAGAGTGGGACACGCTATTGGAATTGCCTGCGGACTTGGAACCGATCGTTTCGGAGATCGCTCAGCGGATTGCCGGTGACGCGGTGACGACGGGTGAGAAAGTCGCGGCGATCGAAGCTTACTTTCTCGAAAATTACGAGTATCAATTCGGAATCGAAATCCCTCATGGCGTTGATCCGGTGGTGCATTTCTTGACCGAGCGTCCGCCGGCGCACTGTGAATACTTCGCTAGCGGAGCGACGTTGTTGTTGCGTAGCCTCGGTGTGCCGTGTCGATACGTGACGGGTTTCGTCGCGGTGGAAAAGAATCAATATGGCGATTATTGGGTGGCACGAAACCGCGACGCACACGCATGGGCAGAAGCATACGACCCGGAGCGTGGTTGGGTGCTCGTCGAGGCGACCCCGGCGAGCGGCGTGCCGCAGTCGATGAAGGTGGCAACGGCGAGTCAAATGTGGGACGCGATCAAGGCGCAGTGGGATCAATGGGTGGCGGCGGTGCGAAAGCAAGGAGCCGGCGGTCTGTTGATCACGACCTTCACGCTGTTGGTGCGTCCGCTGGCGTTGGTGGGCATCGCATTGGTCGTGGCAATCGTTGCGATCAAGTTTTGGTTAGGGCGAAGGGTGATGAAACAAACCACTCCTGTTGATCCGCATGTTCAAGCGATGCGAGCGTTGCTCAACGAGATGGACCGTCGCTGGCACCGAGAAGGCGTCACACGAGAACATCACGAAACAATGCACCAATTCGCAAACCGAATCGAACAACGAGACGGTGATGCGGAATTGTCCGGTGCAGCAGAATGGTACCGAAAGTACGCCACGATCCGGTACAGTGGGCCGATATCAACAGAGTCCATCGAATCGTTGCGAGATGGGATGGTTGAAAAAGTGCGTAGGTAATCCCAGGTCGAAATCACCGCAGGGCGATCGCCCCGGTTTTTGGATTTTGTTATCGAGCCCTCAACGCTAGCCCGCTGATTCAACTTTACCGGTTGGGCGGTTTT